>DNXA01000004.1:402-15296 GCA_003506065.1 Actinomycetota bacterium | reverse complement strand
CCACCACGCGCGCGCTCTTCACATGGCCGCGATCAGGGCGAAGTCCCATCTGCCCCATCTGGAACAGAATTCGGCGCTGCACCGGCTTGAGGCCATCACGGGCATCGGGCAGGGCCCGGGAGTAGATGACCGAATAGGCGTATTCCAGAAATGAGGACTGCATTTCGGCAGCGACATCCACGTCGATGATGCGCCCTTCCCCTGGTGGGGTGGAGCGGGAGGTACGGCGTGCCATGTTCAAACCCTTCTGACGCTGACCGTTGACGCTACCGGCTGAGCCGCGTCTGGCCGGGCATCGGGCACCCCGCGCCGTGTCTGGGCTGATTGGGGCACTCCTTGCCAGAGCGACCAGAATGACGCCATGGGGCAAGGAGAGTGATGGCGGACTACCCGATTGAGTGGGAGGCCGATGTTGTGCTGTCCAACGGTCGGCCGGTCAATCTTCGGCCGATCACTCCTGGTGATGCCGATCGCATGCAGGCCTTCCACCAGAGCCTCTCGCCAGAGACGATCTACTTCCGCTTCTTCACATCCAAGCCGGTGCTGTCAGAACGCGAGCTGTATCACTTCACGAACGTCGATTATGTCGATCGCGTGGCATTCGTTGCGCTCGTGAACGATGAGATCATCGGAGTCGGCCGCTACGACCGGGTCAATGAGACCGATGCTGAGATCGCCTTCAATATTCGCGATGAGTACCAAGGTCGCGGGCTCGGCTCGGTATTCCTGGAGCATCTGGCAGCCGCGGCGCGCGACCGCGGGATATCGCGCTTCGTTGCTGAAGTGCTCCCGGAGAACCGAAGGATGATCAATACCTTCAAGGAAGCCGGGTACACCATCGCCCAGCGATATGAGGATGACGTGCTGGCCATCAGCTTCGCCATCGCCTCAACAGAGCAGAGCCGGGCGGTCTCGCTGGCTCGCGAGCACCGAGCAGAGGCACGCAGCGTCAAGCTGCTGATGACTCCATCTTCAGTTGCTGTCTACGGGGCCTCAGATCGGCCAGGCAACGTGGGGCGTCAATTGATCGGCAACCTTGTGGAAGGCGGATTCAAGGGTCGCATCATCCCAGTGCACCCTGATGCGGGCACGGTGCTCGGGCTTGCCTGTGCGACCAGTCTTCGCGACGCAGGGCACGTGGATCTGGCGATCGTGGCCGTGCCATCGATCCAGGTCGAATCAGCAGTCGCTGACGCCGCTCTGGCAGGAATCTCCGGCCTGATCGTCGTCGGCCGCGGCTTCGGTGATGCCGGACCAGCCGGCATGCGCCTGCAGGCCGACCTGCTCGCGTTCTGCCGAACTCACGGAATTCGCCTGGTCGGGCCAAATGCTCTGGGCCTGATCAACACTGATCCGAGTGCCGAACTCAATGCCTCCCTTGCCCCGTCAATGCCGGGCCCAGGCTCCATCGGCTTCTTCAGTCAGTCTGGAGCCTTGGGCGGATCGATCCTGAGTCGACTTGAGCAGCGTGGGCTCGGTGTCAGCGCCTTTGTCTCCGCGGGCAATCGCGCCGACGTCTCGGGCAATGACTTCCTGCAGTACTGGGAGTCCGATGAACGCACGCGAACGATCCTGCTGTACCTGGAGAGCTTCGGCAATCCGCGCAAATTCGCCAGACTCGTGCGACGAATCGCAGCGATCAAGCCTGTGCTGATGGTGCAGATCGGTGGAGCCGGCTTGAATCTGCCCTCCGGACACCGAGCCGAGCGCACCCGTCTCAGCGATCGTGCCATTGACGACATCCTGCAGGCGTCGGGGCCGATTGTGCTGAACTCCATTGACGAGATGCTGAATCTTGCCGGAGTGCTCGACAGCCAGCCGCTGCCCGCAGGAACCGGCATCGCCATGGTCGGCAACAGTGAGGCACTGATGGTGCTCGCCGGAAACGCGGCACATCGCATTGGCTGCGATCTTGCTGCAGGGCCGATCACTCTGCCGACCGTGCAGGACCCGGACGGCTATCTGCCCGCCGTTCGCAGGGTGCTGGCAGAGGATCGCGTTGATGCGCTGCTCCTCATCCACACACCGGGCACCAGTGGCAGTCGTGATCGGGAGATCCGAGCAATGATGCTCGAGGAAGGACGTGCGGCGGCAAAGCCCGTGCTTGCGGTCATGCAGGATTCCAATGAGAGCTTCCGGATCGCCGATGGAGTCCCGACCTTTCTCGATGTTGAAGATGCCGTGAGTGCACTTGGATCGCTGCAGGGATTCGAGCATTGGCGAGAGACCCTCTCCGATGATCCCGAGCCACCCGAATTCGTGGACCTGGCGGCAATCGAGCACATCATCAGCGAGGCTCTGGCTCGCGGAGAGCAGCACCTCTCAGACCGCGATGCCAGGGCGCTGCTTGCAGCTGCAGGCATGCCACTGCAAGCCATCCCGGCGACCGGACTGGTTGGCCGCGGCTGCACGCTGACTCTTGTCATGGATCCGCAGTTTGGGCCGGTGTGCGGCATCGGGGTAGCTGACCCGATCGCCGTTGTGCTCGACGACATCGTGTACCGACTCGCTCCGATGCACCCCAATCATGCAGCTGGAGCAGTTGCATCGATGCGAGCATTCCCGCTCGTGGGTGGTGAGCAGCTGGCCGCCTCGTACTCCGATTACCTTTACCAGCTCAGCTGGCTGCCTGAGTGGGCGCCGGAGATCTCCTTGGTGAGCATGGCTGATCTCAGGTTCGTCGGCGATCAGCGATCGGCGTCGGTCTCCATCACCCTGGATCCGAATCCACAGGTTTTCGACCCGCGCATGCGCCGCATGGCAGGATGAACGGGTGTCCAATCTCGATCAACGCCTGCGCACCGACATTCAGCGAAGTGGCTACTACCCAGACCTCGTAGCCGACGCACTGGATACTGCCCTTGCTGGCGAATCACTGCAGGCCTACCTCGTCCACCACGAGGCCACCTTTGATCACGATGAACTTCGACGACACGTCACCGTGCTGGCGCTGACCCCCACGCGATTGATTGTCGGGCACACCGATGAGCACCCCGCTGACGAGCATCATCCGGTCTCCTTCGCCACAGCATCAACGGAGGCTGTGCGCCTGGAGCGGGTGGACTCGGTCGTCGTGACTCGGGTTGTCAGCGAACCTGCGTCACATCTGCCCGGTGGGAACGCAGCAGAAGTGGTCATCACGATCGGGTGGGGTGCGGTGTCGCGCATTGAATTGGAACCAGCCAGTTGCGGGGATCCACAGTGCGAGGCCGACCATGGGTACACCGGCACATCGAGCAACGACGATCTTTCCGTGCGCGTCTCGCAGGTCGCCGACGGTGCTGATGTAGTCGACCAGGCCTTGGCTTTCGCGTCAGCCTTGTCCCAAGCGACTGCCGCGCGACTTCGTTGACCGCTAGCGTCCTGCCGGTCGCGCCAGGAGAGATTTCCCTTTCGCAGATCATGCCGTCAGCTGCCGCGGCCCTGCGAGTGCGCGGTTACTCCGATGTACTGCACCTTGGCGAACCACAGCACGTGGTCTGCGCTCTGATCGACGGCCTGGGGGCTGCCCAATTGCGCGAGTATGCGTCGGCTGCTCCTGTGCTTGCCGCCATGAGCGGCCCAGGGGCGGCAACAACGATTCCGTCCACCACACCTGTGGCACTTGGATCATTTGGAACAGGGGAACTGCCGGGCACGCACGGGATCGTCGGGGCATCCTTCTGGGTCCCGGAGTTCGAGGATGTCCTGATCCCGCTGCATTGGGCCTCGGGCATACCGGCCCTGGCCATCCAGCCCGAGCCGACCTTGTTCGAGTTGATGGCGGCTGCTGGGATCCACGTCACCACGGTGGCTCCAGAGGCCTATCGCAACAGCGGGTTGACGCGCGCGGTCCTGCGCGGTGGGGGATATGAGGCGGCCGAGGACGCCATCCAGCGGGTGCGCGGGGTCCTGGCAGCGACAACCACCAGTCTTCGCACCTTCACCTATGTCTACTGGCCGCAGCTGGATCGCATCGGACATGAGTTCGGCGTTGGCAGCAAGGATTGGCTAGAGGCTCTGACGCGGGTGGATCAGCTGGTTGACGCACTGCGCAACGCTCTTCCGCGCAATTCGGCACTGGTGGTGACCTCTGACCACGGGATGATCAATTGCAGCACGCGCGTTGCCATTGACCTGGGGGCTGAGTTCACCGACGGAGTGTGGTTGGTCGCTGGTGAACCACGTGCCCGGCACATCTATGCCAAGCCCGGGCAGGCCCCGCAGGTCGCTGGTCGATGGCGAGAGGCCTTGGGCGATCTGGCTCAAGTGGTCGAGAAGGAGGAACTCCTGTCGAGCGGGCTCATCGGTCCGGCGATCGATGAAATTGCTGAGCGCATCGGCGATGTCCTGGCATTCGCGCGATCAGACGTGGCTTTGACTGCTGCATTCGACAAGAAGGTGTCTGCTCTCACCGGTCAGCATGGCTCGATGAGCAGTGATGAGTGGGAGATTCCGTGCTTGGTGACTTTGGTGTGATGTCGGGCTAGCGGCTTGTGTGCGCCCTACAGATCATCGTTGCGGCTCGTGCCGAACAGGATCTCGTCCCAGGTCGGAATGCTCNNTTGGCCTTTGCAGGCTTCTTCTCCGCCGGGCGAGTTGGAGCAGCGCTCGGCTCTTCCTCGGCGATGGGCAGCATCAGGGTGTGATGCTCTGATTCCACGGCCTTGAGCGCTGGCACGGCGACCAAGCGCGGGCGTGAATCCGCGACGATCTCCACCTCTGCTTCCTCGACCAGCACCGCAATCGGTGTTTCGGTGATGAAATCCAGTTCGCCATCGGGGGCCACCCCCATGAGCCGACGAGCGACGTCATCGAGCGGATGGAGGTTATGCCCCTCATGGTCATAGCTCCACGATGCCTGAGTCCCGTGCTTCCATTTCGGCAGGGAGGCAATCACGATCCACTTGCCGTCTTCACGACGATAGGAATCCCAAGTGATGTTGGCTGCTGGATAGCGGTCTGGGGCGATGGCTATCGCAACGGTGTCGGCGAGCGAGACAGATTTGCCGGTGCGACGAAGTTCGGTGTTCAGCGCCTGACCAGCGACGTAACTGCGCTCAGCCAACGGCGGTCCGGCGTACCGCATGACCTTGTCGATGGGCCATCCAGTCTCAGCCGCAATAACCTCTGGATCCGCACCCGCACGCACACGAGCCTGGATCTCTCTTGGGCTCAGCGGTTCCAGGGCCTTCTCCTCACATGCGAATCCAAAGGCACAACATAGCGCCTCACCGTGCGGCTGGGGTTGTCCGCGTTGTAGGTGTCGGCGCCAAGGCCAGCAGGCATGCACACCAGGCACCGAGGACGGGCAGGACAAAACTGATGGATGTGCCGAATGAATCAATGAACAGTCCCGACAACGAGGTGCCTGCTGCGTATCCCAGAATCATTCCTGAGTTTGTCCACGTCAGCGCCTCGGTGAGCAGCAAGGCGGGAACCAGCCTCTCGACCAGTGCGTAGGTTGAGATCAGTCCAGGTGAGATCGCTGCGCCAGCGATGAAGGTGGTGACGGCCAGGATCGGGATGGAGCCGACGAAGATCGCCGGGATCAATGCCAGGCCGAGGATGAATGTGCACACCACAAGCTGGCGTTGCAGCGGTGCCTTCCACGTGCGTTGCCCAAACCACAGACCACCAAGTCCAGAGCCGGCTGCCCAGAGTCCCAGGACCAGCCCGCTCCAGCCGGCCATGCCCTCATCGGCAGCGAAGGCAACCGTGGTGACCTCGTAGCTGCCGAAGACCCAGCCAAAGGCAGCACCGATGATCGGCACTCGCCACATGGTGGGTTGTCCAAGGGCATTGCCAAGATCGTGACGCTCTGTCTGGATCGGCGGTTGGGTCCGGTGCTCGTGTGCCAGCAGCAGACAGCCGGTCACGGTGAGCACGCAGGCCACAACAATCGGCCACCCGTAGCCGAGCTGAACTGCCATGACCGCGGTGATCAGCGGACCGATGGTGAAGATCAATTCGTCGAGCACGCTCTCCCAGGCGAAGCCGGTGCGCAATTGATCGGGAGCACCATTGAGCGCAGTGGCCCAGCGGGAACGCACGACCGAACTCATCGGCGGGTAGGCAGCGCCGGCAATCGTCAGGCCGATGGCCTGCAGCACGAGCTCGTTCTCGCTGAGCAGGAACAGCAGCAGCCCAGAGACGTTGAGCAGCGCGAGCACGGGAAGGGTGGCTCGTTGTCCTCGACGGTCCATGATGCGACTGCTGACAAGCCCGCCAATCGCCGCAGCAATCTGATAGGCAGCCGCGAGAGCACCTGCCTGGGCATAGGAGCCAGTGCTCTCAGAGACATAGAGCACGATGGCCAGCATGACGATGGCCATCGGCAGCCGGGCGACAAAGGCAGCGCTGGAGAAGCGCATGGCTCCCGGGGTCCGCAGCACCTCGCGGTAGGAAGCCAACATCTCACTGACGGTAGTGCCGCCAGTGGCCGAATGCACCTGCGGGTGAACCGACCATGATTGGGCGCATGGACCAGCTCTCAGCACTCCTTGCTCGGCATGAACTGCTGCCCCTGGCGTGGGAGGCAGCACGAGAGGCTGCGCTCTACCTCCGCGATGAGCGTCCGAGCACTCTCGTGATCGATTCCAAGTCAACGCAAGTCGATGCCGTCACTGAGATGGATCGCGGCGCCGAGCAGCGGCTGGTCACCCATCTCCTGGGAGCGCGACCGACCGATGGCTTCCTGGGCGAGGAGGGGGGCGAGCGTGATGGAAGTTCGGGAGTGCGGTGGGTCGTGGATCCTCTTGACGGGACGGTCAACTACCTCTACCGGATTCCGATGTGGTCAGTGTCGGTGGCCGCCGAGGTCGACGAGCAGTCGGTGATTGGGATCGTTGTAGCGCCCGAGTACGACGAGGCCTTCGTGGGGATCGGGGGAGGGGGAGCTTGGCTGGTCCGGCACGCCCTCACCGATCCGGTCTGGGTGGAGCAACTGCATGTCGGTGATTGCGCGAACTTGGGCATGGCGATGGTGGCGACCGGATTCGGGTACTCCGCCCAACGACGTCAGGAACAGGCGGCGGTCATGCTGGCGATCGCCGGTCAGGTACGTGACTTTCGAAGGATGGGCGGAGCGGCAATCGACTTCTGCTGGCTGGCGCGAGGCCGCTTGGACGGCTATTACGAACGTGGGCTTGCTCGTTGGGATGTCGCCGCCGGAGCGTTGATCGCGCGGGAGGCCGGCGCTGTGGTGACCGGGCTGTGGGGCGACAGCGTCTACGAGGAGACCATGGTCTGCTCAGTGCCATCCATCGCCGAGTCCTTGCGAGCAGTGCTCCGCAAGGCGCAGGGCTAGCTCAGGCGACGAAGTTCGGCGAGGTATCGGCGGGCATTGGCCGCATAGCCTTCAACCCCGTCCTCGTCAGGCAGCCCACTGACAGCGTTCTCCTGAATGACGCATGGCACGCCCAGAGCGCGAGCCTGGGGAGGCACGACCTTGCGCATCGGCACAAGCGCGCCGGCACCGATCAGCGCGCGGGGGCCGATCTCAGATCCGTTCAACACGATCGAGCCAGAGCCAATAAGGCAATCGTCGTGAATATGGGCACCCTCGATGTGCACGTTGTGTCCAACGGTGCAGCGATCACCGATGATGGTTGGCTCCTCGTCGGTGCAGTGGATGACCGACCCGTCCTGGATCGATGTATGCGAGCCGATCGTGATGGATCCGTAGTCAGCTCGCAGTACTGCACCAGGCCAGACGCTGGATCCAGGACCGATGCGAACATCGCCAATCACCACTGCATCCGGGTGGATGAAGGCAGTCGGGTCAATGGAGGGTTCGAGCTCGCCGAGTGCATAGATCGCCATGACTTGCAGATTAGTGCTTGTCCATCAGTTCGGCATTCCTGTGAGTCCTCTCTGAGGGTTCACAAAGTCGTGAGGCACAATCTGCGGGCCGTTGCAGTTGGGCGGCATCGAGCGAAGGGCATGCGCATGGCAACTGACTACGACGCACCGCGCAAGACTGATGAAGAGCTGGCGGAGGAGTCCCTTGATGATCTGAAGGCCGCACGGGCCGAGAAGAATTCAGGGGCCATTGATGTCGATGAGGCTGAGGCGGCTGAGAACCTGGAACTTCCGGGAGCCGATCTTTCCGATGAGAGCCTGACGATTCAGGTATTGCCACGCCAAGCAGATGAGTTCACCTGCTCCAAGTGCTTCCTGGTACACCACCGCAGTCAACTCGAATACGAGGGCAAGACCGGGCCGGTCTGCTCTGACTGCTCCTAGTCTGAATGGACCCCGCGGTTCATGATCCGATACACCGCGGTCTCAACGGCGGCCGCAGTCGCCGCTGTCACGATTGCCCATCCCAGGGCCCGTACAAATGACACCGCCGGGTCTCGCGGATCTGGCGCCTCGCGGCCAGTGCGATGCAAGTAGGCGGAGTTCAGGGCCTTGCGCATCAAGATGGTCGCGCCAATTGCAGTAATCGGTGCGATCAGGTGCATGACTGGATTGGGTTGCACTTCCAGTTCGTTGGTTGCCGACTCACTCATGAGCACACTGTGGCAGATCCTCCAGTGCGCTAGCCAGCGGAGGCTGTCCTGGCCGAGATGGCCTCAATCAATTCGTGTGGATGTCGACTGCTGACCAACCAGGCTGGATGCGGATCATCGGGGTCGGTCAACGTCACGAGCACCGATTGCGAAGAGGCCCAACTCTTCACCAGCACAAAGTTCGTGGCACTGATCCTTCGACTGCGTGCCTCTCGGGTCTGGGTGGCGTCAAGGACGGCCACTTCACCGATGAAGGCCAGCGGCAGGCGAGCATGATCCACCGCGAGGACGTCGGACACCTCAATCACCGGTGAACTCGTGACCATGGCGGCGATCGACCCCAAGGTCAGAACCAAGAACATGAGCCAGCCAACAGGCGGGCTGATCGCTGCGCCATAGGCGATGCTCAGCATCGCGATGAGCGAGGCGACGAACACGAAGACCCACCATTTCGGAAGGAGTCGTTCGCGGTAGCTGGGGTTCACAATGCAGAGCCTACGGACGTTCCACAATCCTCGCGGATCAGTAGAGTCCCGCTTCATGGACGTGTCGGTTCTCATCACCAGACTCGATGAAGGCCTCCCGCTGCCGGGCTACGAGCATCCAGGCGATGCTGCCCTTGATCTGCGTGCCCGGTTCGACGTGTCTTTGCTTCCAGGGCAGCGGAGTCTGATTCCGACCGGGATTGCCATAGCGCTGCCGCCTGGATTCGCGGGGTTTGTGCACCCCCGCAGCGGGCTTGCGTTGAAGCGCGGCCTGGGCATGGTCAATGCCCCTGGAGTCATCGATGCCGGCTACCGGGGGGAGATCGGCGTGATCCTGATCAATCACGATCCCGTCACCACCATCGAGCTGAAGCGAGGTGATCGGATCGCGCAACTGGTGATCTCGGAAGTGGCTCGTGCCGAACTCATCGAAGTCTCCGAATTGCCTGGCAGTCATCGCGGGGAGGGTGGCTTCGGTTCCACCGGCGTGCAGGCCACTACGGTGGAGGCGTGACAGAGGATTTGCGCGCGCTCGGACCATGGGACGAATCAGAGGTCGAGTGGGATGGCACCGAGAGGCTTGACCTCGGCAGCCTCCTGATTGCCGCAGCTCCCGGGGTTGATGTCCAGGTGCAGGTCGACGATGCCACCGGAGCAGTGACTCTGGTCACCTTGGCCACTGCCGATGCTGGGGTGCAGATACAGGTGTTCGCTGCGCCCAAGTCGGGTGGCTTGTGGGAGGAGACTCGCAAGCAAATTGCCTCGTCGATCAATGCGGCCAACGGCCTTGTTGAAGAGGCGCAGGGGCCATTCGGAAGCGAACTGCGTGCCCAGGTTCCTGCTGAACAGGGCCTGCAGCCTGCTCGCTTCGTCGGAATCGAGGGTCCCCGCTGGTTCATTCGCGCGGTGTTCCTGGGCACTGCCTCTCGACCGGGCAGCTCGGCCGACGAGCTCGAATCGGCTGTGCGCGGTCTCGTCGTCGTGCGCGGCAATGAGGCCATGCCTGTCGGCAATCCCCTTCCTTTGCAGTTGCCGCAGGTGGATGATGGGGATGCGACGCACGAGGATCCGCCTTCGGCACTGCTGCCGCCTCAACGCGGACCAGAGATTACGGAGATTCGCTGATGACCAGCCAAGGTCCATGGGCAAGATTCCTGCGCTCTCGTGCAGAGTCTGAGGCCGATGAGCTGCTTGAGCAGCTCAACCTCGAATCGCAGCCATGCAGCGCCATTGGCAATTGCAATGCAGGTGAACTGGTCAGTCTCGCGGGCACTGTTCGCTATGTGACCATCCTGCCCAAGGACAAGGCCCCGTCCTTTGAGATTGAACTGTATGACGGATCAGGCGCCACCAAGATCATCTGGATGGGCCGTCGCACCATCCCAGGAATCGTCGCAGGTCGTCGGATGACGATCACCGGGAGAATGACGAACATCGATGGCAGCAAGACCATCTACAACCCCCGGTACCAGCTGAAGCCCTCGCGGTAATGAGTCACGAGGAAGCAGACCCCTCGCCGCAACACGAGACACCGGCTGATCTTCGCGCGGAGTCCATCCTGCTGGAGCGCGCCATCGGCGGTTGGCGCGGCATCATCGATTCGGGACTGCCAACAGTCGTCTTTGTCGTGGGATACCTGGTCACCAGCGAGAATCTCGGCGCATCGCTTGCAGCCGCACTGCTCGCTGCAGGCGTGATCGTGGGCTGGCGCCTGCTTCGCCATGAATCCCTGCAGCAGATAGCAGCCGGATTCGCGGGCGTGCTGATCTCTGCAGGCTTTGCAAAGTACACGGGCAAGGCTGAGAACTTTTACGCCCTCGGGTTGCTCACGAATCTGGCGTACGGGTTGGCATTCCTGGTGTCGATTCTGGTGAGCTGGCCCCTGATCGGTGTATTTCTCGGCTTCTTCACAGGCAAGGGGACTTCCTGGCGCAAGGACCTCACGCAGCGAAGGGTGCTTGCTGCTGCGAGCTGGATCTGGGTGGGCGTGTTCTTTGGCCGACTCATCGTGCAGGCGCCCTTGTATTGGTCGGAGAGCGTCACGACTCTTGGCATCGTGAAGGTGGTGATGGGGTGGCCACTCTTTCTGGGCGCCGCCTATTTCACTTACCGCCTGCTGGGTCCCACCTATCGAGCAATGCGAGCAACACCGAACTAGAGATGTCCGAGCATGCGCTGGAGTTCAGGCTCTTGATCAGGTGAGGCAACGAACAGCAGTTCATCGCCTGGGTCCAGTGGGTCATCTGCCGAGGGCGTGATCACCCGCTGGCCGCGAACGATCGCAACCAAGGCTGTATCGGGAGGCCACGGCTGGTCTCCCACCCGTTGACCTGCAACGGGGGAGTCAACCGAGAGAGTGATCTCCACCAGGTTGGCCTCGCCTTGGCGGAAGGAGAACAGTCGCACGAGATCGCCGACGCTCACTGCTTCCTCGACCAGGGCCGAGAGCATGCGCGGAGTGGAGACTGCGACGTCCACGCCCCAACTCTGATCGAACATCCACTCGTTCTTGGGGTGGTTCACGCGGGCGACAACTCTGGGGACGCCGTACTCGGTCTTGGCGAGCAGGCTGACAACGAGATTGACCTTGTCATCGCCAGTTGCAGCCACGACCACCTGGCACTGTGAGAGCAGGGCTTCATCAAGGGTGGAGATCTCGCAGGCGTCTGCAAGCAGTGTCTCTGCGCCTTCGACTACTCCTGGTCGTGCCAGATCGGCATCGCGATCGATGAGCAGGACATGATGTCCGCTCGAGATGAGCTCGCGGGCGATTGATCGCCCCACCTTGCCCGCTCCTGCAATGGCAACGCGCATCTATGCCTCCTGTGGGCCTTCATTGAATACACGTTCCACCAGTTCGACATCGGCGACGCGATAGGTGGCGTAGACGTGATCGCCCTCCTGGATGACGCTGTCGGCAGTGGGGATCACCGGCTCCCCGTAGCGGGAGATGAATGAAATGCGCGCTCCGGATGCAGATTCGAGTGCACTGGCGCGGTGCCCAATCCAAGGCGTGCCAACAGTGATCTCGCCCATTGCAACATTGCCACTGGAATCTCTGAAGAGCTCGTCGCTTCCAAGGGGCAGCAGGCGCCGCATGATCTGGCTTGAAGTCCACGCCACTGTTGCAACTGTGGGGATGCCCAGACGTTCGTAGATCTCGGCGCGACGGGGGTCGTAGATACGTGCCACCACGCGGCCAACGCCATAGGTTTCGCGAGCCACGCGTGCAGCCAGAATATTCGTGTTGTCTCCGCTGCTGACTGCCGCGAATGCGTGCGCGCGCTCTATGCCTGCGCTCTCGAGGGTCTCGCGATCGAAACCAACACCCTTCACGGTGAGTCCACCGAATTCTGGGGACAGACGTCGAAAGGCGCCAGCGTCTTGATCGACGATTGCTACAGAATGGCCAGCCTCGTCAAGTCGCTGTGCCAAAAGGGACCCAACTCGCCCGCACCCGAGGATGACGATGTGCACGTGCTGAAGATACATGCACCGCGTACCATCCGGAGACGTGCCAGCCTCAGACGCAATCAAGCGCCTTTTCCTCGGACGCGCTCTTCGCAGCGATCGACTTCACGAGACCTATCTGTCCAAGAAGATCGCTCTCCCTGTGTTTGCCAGCGATGCGCTCTCTTCGAATGCATACGCGACTCAGGAAATCCTGCTGGTGCTGTCCCTTGGCGGGCTCTCTCTGTATGAGTGGGGTCCTCTGGTCGCCGCAGGTGTCGTGCTCATCTACTTCACTGTGGTTGCCTCGTATCGGCAGACGGTGCACGCCTACCCAAGCGGCGGTGGCGACTATGAAGTGGTCACGCGCAATCTGGGACCCAATTGGGGTGTGCTGGTAGCCAGTGCGCTGCTCATTGATTACGTGATGACCGTTGCGGTATCCATCGCTGCAGCGATCGACAACCTCGGCTCAGTGTTCCCGATCATCAATACGCACAACGTCTGGTGGGCTGTCGGGGCGATTGTGGTCATCACCTTGCTCAACCTGCGCGGCATCAAGGAATCTGGCGCGCTGTTCGCTGTGCCTACCTATTTCTTCATGGCATCGATCTTCATCATGATCGGCACAGCGATCATCCGCATGCTCTTCGGTGCCAATCTTGAAGCCGAGAGTGCTCAATGGGAGATCATTCCTGAGGGATCATTCACTGCATTCGCCTTGGTGTTCTTGATCGCCCGTGCGTTCTCATCGGGAACAACGGCATTGACGGGAATTGAGGCGGTGGCCAACGGAGTTCCAGCGTTTGCGCCCCCAAAGTCGAAGAATGCTGCGACGACGTTGTTGCTCCTGGGTGTGATCTCGATGGCGATGTTCTCAGGCATCACCTGGCTTGCCTTGCAGACCAATGTGCACGTGACCGAAAAAGATGCAGATCTCCTCGGACTGCCGGCGGGACAGGCTCAGAAGACGGTAATCGTGCAGGTTGCCGATGCGGTCTTTGGCAACTTCACTATCGGTGTCTGGGTGATCTCCATCGCCACGGTGCTGATTCTGGCGCTCGCAGCCAACACAGCGTTCAACGGCTTTCCAGTCCTGGGTTCGATTCTCGCGCGAGATGGATATCTGCCCCGGCAACTGCACACGCGTGGTGATCGGCTGGCTTTCAGTAACGGCATTCTCAGTCTTGCCGGACTTGCCGTCATTCTGATCATCATCTATCAGGCAGATGTCACTGCCCTGATTCAGTTGTACATCCTTGGGGTATTCGTTTCCTTCACCCTCAGCCAGATCGGCATGGTTCGCCACTGGACTCGGCTCCTGAAGGACGAGACGGATCGCAAGGCACGCTCAAAGATGATCCGCTCGCGCGCGATCAACTCCTTCGGCTGCGTGCTCACGGGCATCGTCCTTGTCATCGTGTTGCTCACGAAGTTCACGCATGGCGCCTGGATTGTGGTGATCGCGATTCCGATCATCTTCAGTCTGATGAAGGCGATTCGTCGCCACTACGACCGTGTCGCGCGCGAACTGGCAACCACTGAGAATGAACGCGTCACCTTGCCTTCCAGAGTGCATGCGCTAGTGCTGGTCTCCAAGATCCACAAGCCCACGCTGCGTGCACTCGCCTACGCGCGTGCCAGTCGCCCAACAGTGCTCGAGGCGATCACTGTCAATGTCGATGATGACGAAACCGCGCGCCTGCAGCAGGAATGGGCCGATCGCGAGATTCCCGTGACCCTGAAGATTCTTGATTCGCCCTACCGTGAGATCACCCGTCCGATCATCACCTATGTGCGCGAACTGCGAACGGACAATCCCAACGACATCGTCACTGTCTTCATCCCCGAGTACGTCGTCGGCCGGTGGTGGGAGCAATTGCTGCACAACCAGTCCGCCTTGCGCCTGAAGAGCCGTTTGCTGTTCACGCCAGGAGTGATGGTGACCAGCGTCCCCTGGCAGCTGGCTTCAAGCGAAGACGCCGCAAACCAGGACATCTGAGGTGGCCAGGCCCACCAAGGAGAAGGTCGAGGTTGGTGACGAGTTCACTGTTGAGATCGGCGCGATGGTGCACGGCGGGCACTGCTTGGCATATCCCAAGGGCAATACCGCCTTTGTTCGACATGCTTTGACAGGGGAGACGGCACGCATCCGCATCACTGAGGTGCGATCCAAGTTCATTCGCGCCGATGCCGTTGAGATCCTCACTCCTTCCGAATTCCGCGTGCAGGCACCTTGCAGCTGGGCGCATCCGGGTGGTTGCGGGGGATGCGACTTCCAGCACGTACAGCTCTCGCAGCAACGACTGATCAAGGGCGCCATCGCGCGGGAGTCCTTGGTGCGCCATGCGGGTGTGGATCCAGGCCCACTCCAGGCAACTGCCTTGCACGACGATCATGGATTGCATTGGCGATCACGCGTTCGCTGGAGTGTGGACCAAAGCGGCAATGCCGGGCTGCTCGC
>DNXA01000004.1:0-296 GCA_003506065.1 Actinomycetota bacterium | reverse complement strand
CGAACGGTTGTGCAGCAGGTGCACGGGCGACAGTGGGTCATTTGTGCGTCTGACTTCTGGCAGGTGCATCCAGATGCCGCAGGAGCAATCGTTGATCACGTGCTCGCGGCCGGTGAGCCAGCACCGGGTGAAGTTTGGCTTGATCTCTATGCGGGAGCCGGCCTGATCAGCGCCTTTCTGGGGCAGGCAGTGGGCTCAGAGGGTCGGGTTCAGGCTGTTGAGAGCTACCGCAGCGCGATTCGTGACGGTCGGCGAGCGCTGTCAGATCTGCCTCAGGTGACCTTCACCGAGGCCGA
>DNXA01000274.1 GCA_003506065.1 Actinomycetota bacterium | reverse complement strand
CCGAATGGCCTCGCTGGAACCGCCCGGGGAGTTCAAGAAATCAACGAGCGTGTGCCACTCATCGGCCTGGTAGCCGGATTCCTCAGCGAGTTCGCGAGCCGCGGTGGTCAGCGGTGGCTCCCCGGTGTGATCCAGAAGCCCGGCGGGCGGCTCGAAGATGTACTGGCCGATCGCATGACGGTACTGACGGATCAGCAGGACCTGATCTTGATCGTCCAGAGCGATGATCGCCACTGCACCGGGGTGCATCAGCACATCGCGATTGATGACCTGCCCGTCGAAATCCACCGTGTCGGTGCGCACGACCCAGACCTTGCCGGCGAAATGCTCGACGGAGTTCATCGTGCGATAGGGCTCACCGCCATCGACGATGGGGCCGTCCCAGATCTCCTCGGCGAAATCCGCAACCATTACGCGTGAACGGCAGTGCGCTGTCGCGCTCGATCAAGCGCAGCGGCCGCGAGTCCGGCGAACAGCGGATGCGCGCGCGTGGGGCGGGAGCGGAACTCAGGGTGCGCCTGGGTCGAGACGTAATACGGGTGCACATCGGCTGGCAGTTCCACGAATTCCACAAGTCGACCATCAGGCGAAGTGCCGGAGAAGACCAGCCCGGCTTCCTCGAGTTGCCCGCGGTAGTTGTTGTTGACCTCATAGCGATGACGGTGACGCTCATCGACATAGGGAGCGCCATAGGCATGCGCAACAACGGAACCCTCTTGCAGCTTTGCCGGGTACAGACCCAAGCGCATAGTGCCGCCCATGTCGCGCTCGCCCGAGACCACCTCGCGTTGATCGGCCATGGTTGCAACCACCGGATGTGGGGTCGACTCGTCGAACTCCAATGAGTTCGCGCCTTCAAGACCGGCGACATTGCGCGAGTACTCGATCACCATGCACTGCAAGCCCAAGCAGAGCCCAAGAGTGGGGATGCGATGCTCACGCGCGTACTTCAGCGCGCCGAGCTTGCCCTCGATGCCGCGCACGCCGAAGCCGCCCGGCACGCAGATGCCATCGAGATCGTCCAGCACCTCGCGCGCACCCTCTTCGGTGCTGCAGTCATCACTGCTCACCCAGCGGATGTGCACCTTGGTGTCGTGGTGGAAGCCGCCGGCTCGCAGCGCCTCGGTCACCGACAGGTAGGCGTCAGGAAGATCGATGTACTTGCCGACCAAACCGATGGTGACTTCATTCGTCGGCCGATGAACGCGCGTCAGCAGTGCATCCCAGGCTGTCCAGTCGACATCGCGGAAAGGCAGATCAAGACGACGCACCACATAGGCATCCAGGCCCTCGCTGTGCAGGACCTTGGGGATGTCATAGATGCTCGGCGCATCGACAGCAGCAACCACAGCCTCGAGATCAACGTCGCACATCATCGAGATCTTGCGCTTGATAGCTGAGGGCACCGGACGGTCAGCGCGCAGCACGATCGCATCAGGCTGGATGCCGATGTTGCGCAGCGCAGCAACTGAGTGCTGAGTGGGTTTGGTCTTCAACTCACCAGATGGCCCGATGTATGGCAGCAGCGAGACATGCAGGAAGAACACGTTCTCGCGGCCGATCTCGTGGCGAATCTGGCGCACGGCTTCAAGGAACGGCAGGGATTCAATATCGCCAACTGTTCCGCCGACCTCAGTGATCACGATGTCGACGTCTGGGCTGGCCATCCGCCGAATGCGTGACTTGATCTCGTTGGTGATGTGCGGGATGACCTGCACGGTCTTGCCNNGATGTGCGGAATGACCTGCACGGTGTCACCGAGGTACTCGCCGCGGCGCTCCTTTGCGATGACGGACGAATAGATCTGCCCGGTCGTCACATTCGCTGAGCCCTGGAGGTCGGTATCAAGGAAGCGCTCGTAGTGACCGACATCAAGATCGGTCTCGGCGCCATCATCGGTCACGAAGACCTCGCCATGCTGGAACGGGTTCATCGTTCCGGGGTCAACGTTGAGATATGGATCCAGCTTCTGCATCGTGACACGCAGGCCGCGATTCGAAAGCAGATTTCCCAGACTGGAGGCGGTGAGGCCTTTGCCGAGAGAGGAGGCGACGCCCCCAGTAACGAACAGATGCTTGGTTTGCCGGGGGGCACTCATGGAAGGCCAGACTATCAGCGAGCTCGCTCAGTTGCCGCCACCGCAAGCAATTCCTCGGCGTGTGCGAGTCCGGCATCGGACTCCTCCAAGCCCGACAGCATGCGCACCAGTTCCACCACTCGCTGATTCCCGCTCACGTCCTGCACGCTGGACTCAGTGACGAGTCCATCACTGCTCTTGGTGACCACGAGATGGCGATCCGCGAAGGCAGCGACCTGTGGCAGGTGCGTGACAACAATCACCTGTGCCTGGCGTGCCAGCCGCGCGAGTCGTCGACCCACCTCGACCGCTGTTCGCCCGCCGATGCCTGCATCGACTTCGTCAAAGATGAAGGTGGGCACTGAGTTGCGCCCGGCCATGGTGACTTCAATGGCAAGCATCACGCGCGACAGTTCGCCGCCAGATGCCGCCTTGGTCACCGGCTGGGCATCGGTGCCAGGGTGTGGCCGGAGCAGGAAGCTGACCGAATCCGCCCCTGCAGCAGTGAACTCCTCGATATCGCTGGTGCTGTGCAGCTCGATCACCAGTTCGGCCTCAGGCATCGCCAATGAGCGGAGCTCATCTGACACCTGACTGGCCAGCTCGTGGGCTGCTGAAGTCCGGATGTACGTGAGCCGGGCTGCCACGTTCTGCAGCTGCGCTGCCAGCTCTTCAATCTCTGCGCGGATCTCTTCGGCGCGATCGGCCCCGCCGCCCAATGCCTGGAGCTTGCGGTCGGCGCCGGCTCGCCATTGGATGACCTCGGCAAGGCTGGGGCCATGGCTGCGCATGAGCTTGCGAAGGGCTGCTCGCCGCTCCTCGACCCAGGCCTGCCGAGCTGGGTCGGCCTCAAGATCCTGCAGGGCGGTGGCCAGTTCGGTGCCGGCATCGGCGAGCAGCGCGGTGACCTGCGCCAGTTGTGCGCGCAGCAGGCCGAGGGCTGGATCGATCGCGGCCGCTCGAGCAAGGGATTTCTGCGCGAGTGCCACCTGGTGCAGGGCACCAGGATCGATATCCGTTCCGACAAGTGAGTCGTGCGCAGCGGTGATGTCCTCGAGCAGGCTTCCGGCGTTTGTCAGTCGGGCCGACTGCACATCAAGGGCCTCGTCCTCCCCCACTTCAGGCGCAACTGAATCGATCTCGGCTATCCCCGCCTCCAGCAGCGCAGCCTCACGTTCGCGCTCGGCTCGATTCGTGGCAAGCGAGGCGAGTTCGGCTCGGTCCCGACGCCATGAGGCCAACAGGGTGCGGAACTCCTGCAGGGTGTCAGCGCACGGAGCACCGGCATAGTGGTCGAGCATCTCGCGCTGGCGATCTGCCGAGCGCAACTGCCACTGATCAGCCTGACCATGGATCGCCAGGAGATCAGCGGCGACTTCCTGAAGCAGGGTCCGCGGCACCGTGCGACCGCAGGCCACAGCGCGGCCTCGTCCCTCGGCGGGAACAGTGCGCATGAGGATGAGTTCGGCTCCATCGTCCTCAAGATCTGGAGGGGCCCCCGCCTCGGTCAAACGCGAGATCACCGCATCACTGTTGGCCGGGATGAGCCAGTTGCCTTCGACGAAGGCCTCTGCCTGGCCACGTCGTACCAAAGCGGGCTCAGCCTTGCCCCCTGCCAGCAGGCTGAATCCGGTGAGCACCATGGTCTTGCCCGCACCTGTCTCACCAGTGATCACAGTGAGACCAGGCGAGAAGCTCATCTGCGCATCCTCAATGACGCCCATGCCGCGGATATGGAGCCTGGTGATCAACTGGTGCGCCACCCATCAACGGGCAATGCGAATTTCGCGACCAGTCGATCGGTGAAGGGCGCGGGCACCAAGCGGGCCAGTAGGACTGGCGAGGGATCACGACGAACCTCAACACGGTGGCCGCCACGCAGTTCGAATGTGCGTCGACTGTCCGCGGCCAGCCAGGCATTGGAATCACCGGACAGTTCAAGGCAGATCAAACTCGAAGGCCCCACGACGAGCGGACGGGCGAACAATGCGTGCGCGCTGAGCGGCACGAGCAGCATGGCCTCCACATCGGGCCACACCACCGGCCCGCCTCCGGAGAACGCATACGCCGTCGAGCCGGTCGGCGTAGCTGCCACTACGCCGTCACATCCCCAACGCGAAAGTGGACGCCCATCTATGGCGACCAAGACCTCGATCATGCGAGCGCCAGCAGCCTTCTCGATGCTGACCTCGTTGAGCGCCCAGGTGCGCAGCAGCAACTCATCGCCATCAAGGACGCGGATATCCAGTGCCATCCGCTCCTCGACATGCCAGCGCCGGTGCACGACCGCCTCGACCACTGCATCGATGTCCTCGGACTCAGCTTCGGCGAGGAAACCGACGTGGCCCAGATTCACCGTCAGCAGCGGGATACACGCGTGCCTGGCTCGTTCGGCTGCGCGCAGAATTGTGCCGTCGCCACCGAGCACCACCACGATCTCGGTGTCATCGGCCGCATGCTCGTCAGCGGGCACCACGTCAATGCCAGCAGGGGCGTTGGCTCCCCAGGCTTCGACATCATCACTGGCCACGCGGATGCGGAAGCCGTGGCCCTGCAGGGCGCTGATGACCAACAGCGCGGCAGCGCGGGCTTCGACCCGACCTGGATTCAGTACGAGAAGGGCATGACGCACGGTGGTCATTGCGGTCCCTCCTCGATGGCGCGCGTGATAGCAGCGACAAGGGCATCATCCCGCAGCCGGATTGGCGCAGCAGCACCTTCCACAGTCTTGCCTCCAGTGCCGTTGCGCAGCCACAAGAAGAATTCCACATTCCCCTGCGGGCCCGGCAGTGGGCTCGCCACGACTCCGAGCACATCCAGACCTTGCTTCACGGCTTGGTCGGCCACCGATTGCACCGCCTCAGCACGGATCAGTGGATCGCGAATCACACCGTCGCCCACGGCTTGGCGTCCGACCTCGAATTGTGGCTTGACCATCAATAGGAAATCGCAATCGGCAGCAGCGCAGCCCGTGAGGCTCGGCAGCACCAGCCGAAGGGAGATGAACGAGAGATCAGCCACGACCAGATCCGGCTGAAACGGCAGATCCTCGGTCGTGAGCGTGCGGACATTCGTGCGTTCCATCACCGTCACGCGCGGATCGGTGCGCAGGGGCCAGGCTAGTTGCCCATATCCGACGTCGACGGCCAGCACGCGTGCCACTCCTCGTTCGAGGAGTACCTGAGTGAAGCCACCGGTGGACGCGCCAGCATCAAGGCAGTCACGCCCCGCGAGGTCAATACTGGCGAAGGTGTCCAGGGCGCCACTGAGCTTGAAGGCCCCACGCGAGACGAAGCCATGATCAGCGCTGGCCACCACTTCAATGGCCTCAGAGGTCTCAACCTGAGTAGCCGCCTTGGTTGCCACGGTTCCGCGCACCGTGACCGCGCCCGCGGCGATCAACTCCTGAGCCTGTTCGCGAGAGCGAGCAAGTCCGCGACGGGTCAATTCCGCGTCCAGACGCCGACGCGCCATCTGTCGAACTACGCGCTGATGTCAGTCAGCCGTTGATGCAGGCTGCTGTGCACAGATGTGAGGACCTCAGCGTGATCATGAACGGAGAGTTCATCAAGAGTCGCAAGGATTTCAAGGGCTGCATCGACCTGTGCATCACCGGTCGGTTCCCAGACGGGTAGGACGAGCGCAATGTCGACTTCTTCGAGCACCATGACTGATGCCTCAAGATCGTCGTCGGCGATACCTGTCTCGGGTTCAAGATCACCTGACTGGGCATCCAGCAATGCAGAATCCTCAGACTCGGATGCTTCCGACTCGTACGACTCAGGTTCGTATGCTGCGGATTCGTACTGTTCTGAATCATCGCGCTCGAATTCGTCGGCCATCACAGGTTCTCGGCGCCGTCGGTCAAGTCAGCAACAACGTGCTCAGCGGGGGCAGCCTCAGGGGCTGTCGCTGCCTTGGCAGCCTTCTTGGCCGCCGGCTTCTTCGCGGCAGACTTCTTCGCAGGCGATTTCTTGACGCCACCCGTTTGGCTGTGCAGCTCCTGCTCGATGCGCTGAATGTGACGGCGCACCGCGGCAAGCTCGTCCTCGCGAACAAAGCCCATCCGACTGACGGTGCGATCGACCTCAGTTCGCACGAGCCCGACGAGCATCTCGCGGTTGTTGCGACTGGTTGACAGGAGGTCGTCGGCCAATTCCTGCACCTGGCCTACAAGATCAGGCGCCTTGGTGGAAAGGATCAGGCCCTGGGCGATGAGATTGGCTGCCACTTCTTTCGCCTTGGCAGCGGTGACCTCACTGAGTCCATTGGCCAACTGCAGGTATCCACGCAGGTCATTCAGCATGGTTCACGGTACCGCGAGGAAGTGTCGATCAGGTAACAGGCAGCTCAGATCGGCCGCCATATATGTGGGGCGCAGCTCGCCGGTGGCGGCCTGTGCTTCCGCAAGGGTGGAAATGCCGGTCGCCACGAGCAGCGTGGGCATCCCAAGCCGCGCTCCGGCGGCAATATCGGTGTCGAGCCGATCTCCGATCATCAAGGGCCGGATCGCACCAGTGCGGCGGATTGCCTCCTGCAGGAGTGCAGGCTGCGGCTTGCCTGCCACCGCGTCTGGACCTCGCCCAACGGTTTGGGCCACCACGTTCACCAGGGATCCATTGCCAGGAGCGATGCCCCGTGGTGTGGGAAAGGTGGAGTCCATATTCGTCGCGATCCATGGCAGCCCGGCGCGGACGGCATAGGTGGCCTCGGCCAGATCCTGCCAACCGACATTCGGCCCGTAGCCCTGCATGACTGCACGGACGGAATCGGTGAAGGAATGCACGGGCGTGAACCCACGTTCCCGCAGCGCGGCGGAAACCCCCTCGCCTCCGATGGCGAGCACTTCGCCTGCATCAATGAACTCGGTGACAAGAGTTGCCGCAGCCATCGAAGCCGTGATGACTTCCTCTGGTGCTGCAGGGACCCCCAGAGAGCACAGATGGTCGGCAACTTCGGCCGGGGTTCGCGAGGCGTTGTTCGTGACGAAGATGCACCGAGCACCCTGCTGTCGGGCTGATTCAATGGCCAAGCTGGCGCCTGGGACCTGCTCAGACCCGATGTAGACAACCCCGTCCAGGTCAAAGAGCAGGACATCGAAATCTCCGACGCTCATGACTGTTCTCCAAATGGGCTGTCGAGTTGGGATTGCTGTTCCAGTGGGCCGTTCAGTGGCAGGCCATCGGCCTCGCGTGCAGCCAAGGTGGCCTTGACCTGAGCCAGGGCACGCGAGTACTCAGTGCGGTCGGGTCGCATCACACTTGCCATCGCCAGCTCATCGCGCGCCGGCACGAACATCTGTGTGCGCCACAGCGACAGTCCCTTGCCGAAATGGGCGTAGTCATTGTCTGGCGCCAGCTGAATCAGGAGATCAAAAGCCATGGCAGCGGCGCCAAACTGCTTGGTATCAAACAGCGCTCGGGCATAAGCCTCGATGACGGACTGAGAGTTTGGCTCGATCGCCAGCAGCCGATCGATGAGGAGCAGTGCCGCATGGGGGTTGCCGGAATTCAGCAGTTCCGTTGCGCGCTGGTACCAGTCGTAGGCCTGCCCTGCTGGGTCGCTGCTCTCCAGCTCAGGGTTTGACACCCGCAGATTCTCGCACGCGCGTCAGTGCGCGCACGTCGATCTCGGTGGCACTGCCCAGCCCGCCTCCACCTTGCCAGAAGCGCCGTCGCAGTGAACCGTGCACCTCCACCCACGTGCCAGGTGGCCATGACTCGACCTTGCTTCGAATATGCGTGCGCGTGCTCTGGCAGGCCAAGGAATCCACACGTGGTGTGACCCTTCACGCAGCCGACCCGATCGAGCGACAATCACCGTGAAACTGGTGATCTCGTCGCCACTGGGCAACTCCCGGGTGGTCACCTGCTGGCCAAGGCGCCCCACAAGATGCACCTCGTTGATATCTGCAGATTCTTCAGTAGTCATGGAAGGACTCTTGAGCACCTGCCCGAGAAGATCGATCCAGATAAAGGGAAGGTGGAGACCACCCGCAAGTACGAACGCCTGTGGAAGCCGCTACTCGTCTTCCTCGGAGAACTCAATGCCATCCATGATGTCGCACTGTTGCTCGGCATCGGTCACACCATCGAGGTCGGAGCCAGCAGCTCGCTCCATCCATTCGCGGGCCTCGTTCGTACGACCCGCCTCCCGCAACAAAGAGGCGTAGGAATACTGCAGCCGGGCACGGGCATCGCCTGGTCGCAATCGGGTCAGTTCAGGAACCTGCAGCGTCACAATCGCCTCTTCGAGCTGACCCATGTCAGCTCGTGCACCGGCTGCAACGATCAGCAGTTCAGCTCTGGTTTCCGCATCCAGGCGTTGAGTGTCAAGGGTCCTGATGTAGTCCAGTGCCTTCTGCGGACGACCAAGGCCACGTTCACAGTCGGCAATCATGGGCAGATAGACATCGCCGCCACTCATGCGGCGCACAGCACGCAGTTCAGTCAGGGCCTCACCAAAACGACCAGATCTATAGGCAACGATGCCCGCGGCTTCACGAACGGTTGAGATTCGCGAGGCCCGACGTCGAGCTGCCTTCACATGCTCGGTCGCGAGGTCGAGATTGTCATCATCCATTGCGCGCTCTGCGGCAACCAGGTGACGGGCAACAAGAATCTGCAGACCTTCAGGCAGGCTGCGCAATTCCATCAGCAGCCCGCGATCAAGATCCTCTGGCGTGATGTCATCCGGGATCCGTGGATCGCGAATCTGGTCGCCGTCATCGCGACGCCGCACTGGTGCACGGGTTCCGCGATCATCGCGCTCCTCGCGAGGATTGCGCGAACGACCGGCGGCAGGCCTGTCTGAGGGGCGCGAAGAACGCTCATCACGCCGCTCATCCCTGCGATCGGAATAGCCCGAGCGTGGAGCCGCCGAGCGCGAGCGCTCATCGCGGTCACGAGTCTCCCGTGGCCCGCTGGTTCGTGGTGCACTCGAACGCGGCCGATCATCACGACGATCATTGGAACGCGGTGCCGAACTGCGCGGCCGGTCATCACGACGATCCGATGAACCTGAGCGCGGAGCGGAGCTTCGAGGACGATCGCTGCTCGAGCGCGAATCACGCCCGCGATCATCACGATCACTTGGGCGAGGACTCCAGGAACGAGGACGCTCATCACGACGGTCATCGCGACCACGTGAATCTGGTCGATCTGAGTAGCTCGATCGAGAATCCGATGAGCGTGGCCGCTCATCACGACCAGCACCGGAACGTGGTGCACTTGAACGAGGACGATCGTCACGACCACGACTATCGCCGCGATCATTGGAACGCGGCGCAGAACTGCGCGGACGGTCGTCACGACGGTCATAGGACCCCCCGCGAGGTGAAGAACTCCGTGGACGATCACTTCCGGGCCGGTCTGAACCAGGAAGCGGATCCATGCCGCGCCGGTCCCGGCCGCCTGCTGGGCGAGGCGTATTCGAACGAGGACGCTCGTCGCGACCGCGATCATCGCGACGGTCACTGGAACGCGGCGCAGAACTGCGCGGACGGTCATCGCGGCGATCCGAGGAACCACTGCGGGGTGCGGACGAACGAGGACGATCAGAGGAACCGCCTGGCTTACCGCGTCCGGAGGCGCTGGAACCACGTGAGCCGCTAGTGGGCTTGCCACCTGAACGACCGCCTCCTGACTGAGGCCTGCCCGAACCGGATCGACCACTGCCGCTGCCTGAAGGCCGCGGTGACCGGGCTCCACCTCGGTCGTTGCGCTCTGCCATGAGTTCATCCTCTCGCACGCCTGCGCGTGCTTGCTATATGTGCTGAAAGAGAAATGGCCACCCCATTGGGGTGGCCATTTCCTAAAAATTGTCCGGCGGCGTCCTACTCTCCCACGCAGCTTCCCGCGCAGTACCATCGGCGCTGAGGGTCTTAGCTTCCGGGTTCGGAATGGAGCCGGGCGTTTCCCTCTCGCTATGGCCGCCGAAACTCTATTGAGATTTCAATTGGGCTTTAGTCCCCGACCGAATCTCGGGAACCACACAGTGGACGCGAACAAAAAAGTTAAAGTTAAAGGCAAGTCCTCGGCCTATTAGTACCGGTCAGCTCCGTGCATTGCTGCACTTCCACGTCCGGCCTATCAACCCAGTCATCTAGCTGGGGGCCTTACCCGGTTAACCCGGTGGGAATCCTTATCTTGGAACGGGTTTCCCGCTTAGATGCTTTCAGCGGTTATCCCTTCCGTAGGTAGCAAATCTGCGATGCTTCTGGCGAAACAACAGACACACCAGAGCTACGTCCGTCCC
>DNXA01000082.1 GCA_003506065.1 Actinomycetota bacterium | reverse complement strand
AGCCCTGGTGATTTCAGTCTTGCCGCCTGCCATCCCTCGTCTGGACATAGCACCGAAGGCTGGCTGCGATGAACTCCGCGCCCTGCTTGCCTCCGTAGTTCTCAGCAAAGCGTTCATCAGCGACATACATCTGGCCCAGCCCCAGCAGATATTCAGAGTCGGCGAAGCCCGTACCGCCGCCGGGAGTTCCCGGAATCGAGCAGAGCCAACTGTTCTGCCGCTCGGCCAGAGCCTGGGCCTCTTGCGACATTGGATCGACGTCGCGAGCGGCTGCCTGCGCCCATGCCGAGGCCAGTTCTCCGCTGGTCTCCTGCCAAGCCGCTTGCTCGGCTTCTGACTTTGAGCGCCACCAGGCGTCACCGTTGGCATAGGACTCTTTGCCCCATCGCTCCTCGACCTCTTGCTGATACTCGGTGTGATCGAATCCATCAAAGAGTTCGACTGGCATGAGCGCACCTCCCATTCGATAGGCATTGATTGCGCGATGGATGGAATCCCGCTGACGATTCAGGCGCTCGATGTTCTCCGCGAAATCCACACTCAATTGCTCGAGGCGAGCAATCGGATCGGCGTCTGAATCCAGGATCGCTGCAATGTCCCCAAGCCCCAGGCCCAGCTCCTTGAACGCAAGGATCTGCTGCAGGCGCAGCAACTCGACTTCGCCATAGAAGCGATAGCCATTGGCGGCGACCCCTGCCGGCTTCAGCAAGCCGATTGCGTCGTAGTGACGCAGAGTGCGACTGGACACGCCGGCGCTGCTTGCCACCTCTGCAATCGTCCAAATCATTGGAATTCCTACCTCGCAACGCACGTTAGGCGTTGACGCAGGGGCAAGGTCAAGCCTCAATCATCAGGAACGCCCCCGCGGTCACATAGCCTCGACTGCGATCCCGCTGAGTCCTCTCAGTGGGGAGCCACCTCGTCGAAGGCTCTCCTCCTCAAGTAGTTAGGCGTAGACGCGAACATGCTTGAGCTAGGAGTGATTCTTGTTCTGATTGGCTCGGCGGCTCACGCAGGGTGGAACGCCCTGATCTATCGAGTTCCAAACGGTGGCAGGACATTCGTCTGGATCTATTCCGCCTTGACATTGCTATGGGTGCTTCCTGTCGCCGCAATCGTGCTACTCCTGGAGGATACGCAAGTTGAAGGCATGTGGGTACTGGCCTGTTTGGTCAGTGCGCTTGCGCATCTGGGCTACGCGTTAGTACTTCAATGGGCCTACTCCAAGACAGATATGTCCCTTACCTACCCAATCGCTCGCGGCGTCGCACCACTGCTCGTCACGCTGATCGCCATCGTCTTCCTTGGCCAGGTCTTAACGCCTATCGCCACTCTTGGAATCGGCGTGATCATCGCGGGAGTCTTTGTCGTTTCCTCTGGATTGAAGCAAGTCGCCCGCGAATTTGGTTCAAGTGCGCTTCCCATTGGTGCAGCAGTTGGTGGTCTCATCGCCGCCTACACACTCTGGGACAGCTACAGCATCACCACGCTCGATATCCCTGTGCTGCCCTACTACGCAGGAACTACGTCGCTGCAATTCCTAGTCTTGACTGCCATTTCACTCGGCAAGTTCGGCGAGGCCAAGCGCATGTTCAATCTGTATTGGAAGACAGCTATCGCCGTAGCAGTCCTCGTTCCTGTTTCCTACTTGCTTGTGCTTCTTGCGATGAGATTGGCACCCGTCTCGATCGTTGCCGCACTGCGGGGCACAAGCATCGTCATGGGAGTCTTCATGGCTTGGTACCTCCTGAAGGAACCCGTGGGACGCCGACGCTTGATTGGCTCAGGAATCGTCACCGCGGGAGTGATAGCAATCGCGCTTTCAAGTTCGCAGAACTAGCGAGCATCAATAGAGGAGTTCAGCGTCAGACGCGGCGGCGGCCCTCGAAAGCGCGACCAAGGGTGACTTCGTCGGCGTACTCCAGGTCGCCACCAACCGGCAGCCCGCTGGCCAGTCTGGACACAGCAATGCCCAGCGGTGAGATGAGCCGTGCCAGGTATGTGGCGGTGGCTTCGCCTTCAAGATTGGGGTCAGTGGCCAAGATGACTTCAACGATCGCACCGTCCGCGAGACGAATCATCAACTCGCGAATGCGCAGATCGTCGGGTCCGATGCCATCGATCGGGCTGATCGCTCCACCAAGTACGTGATAGCGGCCCTTGAACTCGCGCGTCTTCTCAATTGCCACGACATCCTTCGGCTCCTCCACGACGCAGATCGCAGTGTGATCGCGGCGCGGATCGCGACAGATGCGGCACTCGGACTCTTCTGCGACATTGCCGCAGATTGAGCAGAAGCGCACTTTCTCCTTGACCTCACGCAGGGCGTCAGCAAGGCGGAACACATCGGTCGGCTCGGCAGCCAGGATGTGGAAGGCAATGCGCTGGGCACTCTTTGGCCCAACACCGGGCAGACGTCCGAGTTCATCGATGAGATCCTGAATGATTCCCTCGTACATCAGTGCTCGATCTCCCCGATCTGCGTTGCACCCAACGCCCGGATTGCCAGATCGACACCGGTCTCCTCGTTCTGATTCTCGTCGTCCATGCTCGGGCTGTCCGGCTCGACCGCTTGAGTTGAGTTCGCGGCTGCACTCTTGCCCGTGGGTGCGATCGCATTGGGATCAAGGACGACGTCAACGCGCACATCAACCTTCATCACATCAAGGATCGCCTGGC
>DNXA01000267.1 GCA_003506065.1 Actinomycetota bacterium | reverse complement strand
GCACGGTCTTTCTGTACATGAAATTGCGCCACGGCAGTCTTCCGCAGTGGGCGCCGGTCGTGAGCATTGAACCCAGCGATGTTGCCGGCTGTGCTGTTCAACTCAAGGCCCACGATCGCGCAGCCACTGAGGTGCCGCAGGTGACTCTTCGCGGCCCGGCTCACGGTCTCCTGCTGGCCCTCTGGGGTCGTCAAGGCCTCGAGGAGATCCAGATTGACGGTGATCGCGAGCTCGTGCAGGCCTTATTGGCATCCGGCATCACCCCATAGCGTGGCAGTGCGCCGGACGGGATTGACGACTGTCAGGGGGTCGGGCTAACCTGCCTCCTGTTCGAACATATGTTCGAACACTCTTGGAGTTCGGGATTCGCGGCTTGGCCTCCGAGGGGACTTACTCGCATCGTCGGGCTCGCCTCGACCCCGGGCTCGGCGATGCGAGAGGTCAGGGGCGCAAGCCCCGGGTCGATGGGTCGTTTTCCCGCCCCGACCAAGGAGATGACGATGACTGCACTGGTTGATTCCCCCCGCCCGATCGCGCTGCCCGCTGCCACTTATGAATTGATCGCCGCATCGCGGCACAGCCTGACCGAGGCCATGGTGGCCGGCTCGGCAGCTGATCGCTACGCGGCAGCGCATCTTGCTGCTCTGCGTGCTGCGGCTGCGGTGCTTGCCGCGCGCGGTCGGCGCAAGGCGCGCAGCCGAGTGCGCAGTGTCTGGCTGGTGCTTCCCGAGGTTGCCGGCGAACTCACCGAGTGGGCTGGATTCTTCGCTGCCGGTGCCAGCAAGCGCACCCTGGCCGAGGCAGGGGTGCCATGCGTCACGGCGCGTGAGGCAGACGATCTGGTGCGTGAAGCCGAGAGTTTTGTGGAACGAGTGGTGACCTGTCTGGGCGTGGCGCATCAGCCCACCCTGCCCACTGGGTTTCGCGGCGCTGCTGATCCTGCAGCGCGTACGGCCGACTGATCCCGACAGTCGGTGAGCGACGGCTGTCGGCTGAGGTGCCTCCCAGTCGACGGCCGTTGCTTGGTCTTCCATTGCACGAACGTCCATCTCGAATCTCGCATCTCGAATCGTTGCGCAGTGCAACGCAACAGGAGTCCCATGAAATCTTGCCGGCAGGCCACCTTGCCTGGACGATGCCTGCCATCAATGCGGCAACAATGGTCCGTGTGAGCCGCAATCAAGTCCGAAGGTCCACCGGAGTCTCCGGTGTGGGTCAGGACGACTCTGGTTGCACGATCCTGCACGTCGACATGGATGCCTTCTTCGCGCTCGTGGAGTTGCGTTCTCGACCTGAGCTGCGAGGCAAGCCGGTGATCGTTGGCGGCGGCGGAAACCGCGGGGTGGTGCTGTCGGCAACCTATGAGGCGCGTGCCATGGGCGTGCATTCAGCAATGCCGATGAGTCGAGCCCGAAGGCTTGCGCCAACTGCAGTGATCCTGCCCCCGCATCACTCCGACTACTCCGAGGTCAGCGCATCGATCATGGCGTTGTTCACCTCGGTAACACCCATCGTTGAGCCCTTGAGCCTTGATGAGGCCTTCCTCGATATCAGTGGCAGCCTGCGCAGCATGGGCAGTCCTCGCCTGATCGCTGAATCGATTCGAGCTCGAGTCAACGACGAGCAAGGGATCACCTGCTCGGTCGGTGTTGCCTCCACCAAATTCGTCGCCAAGCTCGCATCGACCCGTGCCAAGCCCGATGGCTTGATGGTCGTTCCCGCCGATGAGGTGCTGGCCTTCTTGCATCCATTGCCCGTCAACTGCCTTTGGGGAGTAGGGGAGCGCACCGAAGAACAACTCACCCGACTCGGGCTGCGGACAGTCGGCGATATTGCGCACACCCCGCTGGCCACCTTGCGACGAGCACTCGGCAATGCAAGCGGCTCTCATCTGCACGAACTCTCGTGGGGCCGCGACCCTCGTTCGGTGACGGCGCATGTGCCCGATCGAAGCATCGGAGCCGAACAGACCTTTGCTGAGGATCTTGAGGATGTTGCTGCAATCAATGCGCATCTGCTTGGTCTGAGTGATCAGGTCGGCAGTCGTTTGCGCGCCTCCGGCCGCGTTGCGCGCACCGTGCATCTCAAGGTTCGATTCTCTGATTTCAATACGATCACTCGATCAAAGACCCTGCGTGAATCCACCGATGTCACCCAAGAGATCTACGAGGTCATTCGGCAGTTGTTCGCTGCGCTTGGCGCGAGTCGGGCGCGTGTGCGCCTGGTTGGCGTGCGCGTTGATGGCCTCAGCGAAACCCAGGGTGCAGCGCAGCAGATGATGCTCGGTGAACCGGAGCACGGGCGCCGCGATGCTGAGCTCGCCGTTGATCAATTGCGCGCGCGATTTGGTCCAGGCGTGGTACGACCTGGTCGCTTGATTGACCCAGCTGCTGAGTGACTGACCAATTGCATGCGTCGTTGGTAAATGCTCACACAATGTGATCCCATGGACCATGCCTCGTGCAGCGAATCGTGAGCGCGGAACGCCGGTAGGCCGGCGGGTGGTTCTGGCCATGGTTGGCCTTGGTGCCGTTGGCGTTGCCGCAGGCAGATGGATCTCCAGCGGCATCAGTGATGTGGTCAGTTCCACTGTCCCTGGGCTGGCCTCTGTCATTCCAGCTGCTGGCGGCTTCCGCATCTACACCGTCACCGACGGCTATCCCAGTTACGACCGCGCGAAGTATCGCCTCACGATCACCGGACTTGTCGACAAGCCGCTGAGTCTGAGTCTTGCTGATCTGGCCGCTCTGCCGCAGACGGGACTGACAAAGGACTTTCAATGCGTCACGGGCTGGCGAGTGGAGAGTGTGCCGTGGTCGGGGGTGCTGCTGACTGATGTGCTGCGTGCTGCCGGAGTTCAAAGTTCGGCAGCGGCTGTCAGCTTCACTTCATTCGATGGCATCTACACCGAATCGCTCACCCTTGATCAAGCGATGAACGACCAAGTCCTCGTCGCCACATCGATGTATGGCGAGCCTCTTGAAACGCAGCACGGCGCGCCGGTGCGGCTCTATGTCGTGCCGATGTATGGATACAAATCGATCAAGTGGCTTGATGGCATCCAGGTAACGGACAAGGTCGAACCCGGATATTGGGAGCGACGCGGCTACGACATCGACGCTTACATCGGCGCATCCAATGGCGGCACTGAAGATCCAAATGTTTAGAGCACATCGGGCTGAAGGCGAGGTGCTGATCAAGCGATTCAGCACCGCCGAACGGTGGGCTCATCGCTCGATCGCCATCCTCACGGTCATCTTGCTGATCACGGCTGCATTGCTCTACATCCCCGACTTCGCAGCCATTGTCGGCAACCGCCAGATCGTCCGGGTGATTCACGAGGTCGCCGGGTTCGTCCTGCCGATCCCGATTCTTCTCGCGCTGTTCTCTCGCGCATTTCGTGACGATACTTCGCGGTTGAATCGGTTCAAGCCTTCCGATTGGCAATGGCTGCGCAGTCGGTCTCGCAGGCTGGGTGCAATCCCAGTGGGCAAGTTCAACGCCGGACAGAA
>DNXA01000074.1:2427-2644 GCA_003506065.1 Actinomycetota bacterium | reverse complement strand
GACGGAAGTCCGCGGACTGGCCATGGGGTGTGTTGTCGAAGTAGCCGTAGGAATCTGCCGGCTCTGGCAGTTCGCCAAGCTTGTGCCGCCCCTGCAGGAGGTAGAACTCAACCTCAGGGTGCACATAGAAGGTGAAGCCAAGGTCGGCCGCACGAGTCAGCGTGCGCTTGAGAACAAAACGAGGATCGGCATACGAGGCAGAGCCATCAGGCATCTG
>DNXA01000074.1:0-2408 GCA_003506065.1 Actinomycetota bacterium | reverse complement strand
GGGTCAGGCTTGGCGATCATGTCCGATTCGTAGACCCGAGTGAAGCCTTCAATTGCCGAGCCATCAAAGCCGATGCCTTCGGCAAATGCGCCTTCAAGCTCAGCGGGTGCAATGGCAACCGACTTCAATGTGCCCAGCACATCGGTGAACCAGAGACGGACGAATCGAATATCGCGCTCCTCGATCGTGCGCAGCACAAATTCGGCCTGCTTGTCCATGTGGTGTTGACCTCCTGATAACGCACATCCGCTTTGAGTTCATCCGACCTGAGCAGACTGTACGTGGTCATATCTTGCCCCCAGCAGTGTTACAGGCGTATGACATGAACCCCATGGCGAGAGTGGATACCCTCAGCGAATGCCCACTCTGCGACTGGCCCTTGCCCAGGCAAACGCCACGGTCGGAGATCTAGAGGGCAATTCGCGCAAGATTCTGGAGATGGCTGCCCAAGCCGGGGCCAACGGAGCTCACCTCATCGCCTTCCCCGAGATGATGCTCACCGGCTACCCAGTGGAGGATCTGGCACTTCGTCCTTCGTATCAGCACGCATCAATTTCCGCCCTCGACCGACTCTCAAGCGATCTGGTGTCTGCCGGTCTGGGAGATCTTGTCACGATTGTGGGATATCTCGATTGCGTGGACACCGGCCCTTCCCATGCCCAAGTGCCCTCGCCAGTGAACGCGGCAGCAGTTCTGCATCAAGGACGTATCGTGGCGCGATACATCAAGCATCATCTCCCCAACTACGGCGTCTTCGATGAGGCTCGCTACTTCCTGCCCGGCACCATCCCCACACATCTGCGCATCGGCGGGACCACGATCACACTGGCAATCTGTGAAGATCTGTGGCGCACTGGCGGTCCAGTGGAATGGGCGCGCGAGGTCTCCTCATCACTTTTGCTCGTGTTGAACGCCTCCCCGTACGAACGCAACAAGACAGATGTCCGGCGGACCCTGTGCAGTGAGCGCGCAATCGAAGCAGGCTGCGCTGTTGCCTACGTGAATCTGGTCGGTGGCCAGGATGAACTCGTGTTCGACGGGGATTCGATGGTGGTTGACGCCAAGGGCAAGGTCATCGCTCGCGGGGCACAGTTCGTCGAAGAACTCCTCATGGTTGAACTGCAGCTGCCGGACTCCCCGATCCACGACGATGTCACTCAGCTGGCTGGCCAACTCAGCAGCGAGGAGCCAGGCGAAACCGGCGAGATCCGTGAACGACTTCCCGAGTTTGAAGAGATCTATGCCGCGCTGGTCTGCGGCCTTGCGGACTACGTGAACAAGAATCATTTCAAGAGCGTGATTCTGGGCCTCAGCGGAGGCATCGATTCAGCACTGGTCGCTGCACTTGCCTGCGATGCGATCGGGGCCGATCGGGTCTACGGCGTTTCCATGCCCAGTGTGTACTCATCGGAGCATTCCAAGGACGACGCCGCCGATATGGCTGAACGCACAGGACTCCATCTGCGCACGGTTCCGATTGCTCCCATGGTGGATGCATTCATGGACTCGCTAAAGCTCACTGGGCTGGCCGAAGAGAACCTGCAGGCACGAGTTCGCGGAACAACGCTCATGGGCATCTCCAATCAAGAGGGCCACTTGGTGTTGACCACTGGCAATAAGAGTGAGCTCTCCGTTGGCTACTCCACCTTGTACGGCGACAGCGTGGGCGGCTTTGCACCGATCAAGGACGTCCCCAAAATGCTGGTCTGGGAGCTTTCTCGCTGGCGCAATGCTCAAGCAGCTGAACGCGGACTGACTCCACCCATTCCGCCCAGCAGCATTGAAAAGCCGCCGAGCGCTGAACTGCGTCCAGATCAGAAGGACTCCGATTCACTCCCCGACTACCCAGTGCTCGATGCCCTCCTTGAGGGCTACGTCGCATCTGATCACGGATCAGCTCAATTGATCGAAGCTGGCTTTGATCCGGCAATGGTTGACCGGATCATCCGCCTGACCGATGGCGCTGAATACAAGCGCCGGCAGTCGCCACCTGGCACCAAGATCTCCCTTCGCGCCTTTGGCCGTGATCGGCGCCTGCCGATCACCAATGCCTGGCGCGAGGGAGGTTCCTGACTACTCGGTCTTCTCCTTCTGCTCGTACTCCTGCGCGGCCTCTTGTGCATAGGCTGCGCCCTCTTCCTTGACCAGCGCGTCCATCGGATCATCAGCTGGACCGCTGGGTGCATGCCCCTGAGTCGGTGCCTGGATATTCGGAAGGCCGAATCCCACGAGCAGTGCCGCGATGACCACGATGCTCAGCGAGAGGATCGTGGTGACGTGGGAGGCCGAAAGGAAGGCGTCGAAGGCGCTGTCCTGGAAAGTGGCGATCAGCGAGGCCGGGAATCCCTGCAGGTGCTGGATCACTCCAACTGTTGCGACCAATGACTCTGAGGCCGCTTCCTGCACGG
>DNXA01000176.1:1652-2537 GCA_003506065.1 Actinomycetota bacterium | reverse complement strand
GCCTCCCGATTGAGCTCGGGGGGCGTGCTGCGTTGCTGTGAGCACGACACGATTGCCGCGAGCCATCGCGGCAATCAGGCGGTCGTCCGTGATCGTGGTCGCGTACTTCGTGGGAGTGGAGATCCCCGTGTAGAGCTGCTTGTCCAGCAGCGTTGGCAGGCCACTTGTCGCATCAACGGCGATGAGTCGAAGATCGCCACTGTCCATCCCGGCATCAGCCGACTGCGCATTCCAGGCAGTCCGCGCGGCAACGGCAATGGAACCGTCAGGGGCGACGACCAGGCTGTCCTGATCGATCTTCACGTAGGGATCGATCTGACCTGCATCAGACTTCGGGAACTGCACATGATCCTTCTCGACTGCAGTGCGACAGTCGCGAGAGGCATCGTGCTGCGAGCCAGCAGGCAGTGCGGTTCGGCACAGCAACGCCCAGAGCAACTGATCGTCGCGCAGAGAAGCGCCGGTCAACGTTGCATCCTGAAAGTCGGAGAAGTCCAACTTGGACTCCCCCAGCTTCATGCCAGTGAGATCGGCTTCGCGAAAGACCGCGCCTCGACCAATCGACTGCCAGTCGGCGCCTTGAAGCTTCGCGCCATTGAGTCGGGCGCGTTCAATGGAGATGCCGTGAAACACCGTGTTGCGAAGATCGGCTCCAGTGAAGTTGGTCTTATAGAAGTTTCCGCCTGAATCCTCCCCTTCGGCATCACTCTTCGCACCGACTGCAATGAGCTCAATGGCATCGGCACCTGCGAGCGAGAGATTGTCGAGCTTGGCCTTGCTGAGGTCCATGCCATTGATACGACCGCCCGCAATGCTCACTCCGCTGAAATCCGATCCGACACCGGAAGCACCCGTGAGATCGGCAAACATCATGCACGTGGCCTC
>DNXA01000176.1:0-1621 GCA_003506065.1 Actinomycetota bacterium | reverse complement strand
ACGACCGGAATGGCCGAGCAGTCCTTGCGACCAATGTTGGGCTGGTTGGAGCCAAAGGGCTGCACTTCGGCAACCGTCACATACGTGCGATCAGAACGAGTTGAACCGAAGGCTTGGGCATGCTGACTTGCCGTGAGCACCACGCGGTTGCCCTTGCGCATCGCTGCCGCAGCGTCGTTGTCCACCCTGAAGGAGACATCGGCAGTCAACTGCTTCGTGAGTTCGAATCGTTGCTTGCCCAACAGGCTGGGCAGGTGGCCTTGCTCGCTCACCGCAACCAAACGCAAGTCGCCTTGAGTCATGGTGAATGAATTGACGCCGTCTGCATTCCAATTCACCCGAGCAGTCACCACAGCTCCATCGCCACTGCTGGTGAACTTGACATTGCTGATGCGCACGAAGGATTCAGCAGCCTGCGCGGGCGGGGCAGGCATCACTGCCACAGCGGGAATGACGAGCGTTATCAACGCTATGCTCGCGACCATCCAACGGCGCTGATTGAACAAGCGTCTTACGTGGGGGCTGGTCACTTCGTTATGTTACCGATGGAAGTACGCAGGAGCGCATTCCGCAAAATCGCTGCGCTTGCAAGCATGGCCCTGGTCATCTCCTTGCTGCCGTTCATCGGAGCAGCGCAAGCAGTGGACGCTCAGCCGGTGCCGGTTGCCAGCGGATGGAACTGGACCAACTACGGACCAGAACTCAAAGCGGTCTCATGTGCGCAACCCAATAGCTGTGTAGCTGTTGGGCAAGGTGGCGCTGTGCTGCGTTCACCTGGAACAGGGGACGTGCCGCTTGCCTGGACCATGGTCGACCTCAAGAAGGACCCTCAGCATCCCGCCAATCCCGTCGATCTCGTAGGTGTCACCTGTTCAGATGACAGTTGCATTGCAATCTCGGCTCCACTGAGTGAAACCGTGACCTACGGCTCGTGGGTCTACCGCAGCACAGACGCTGGAGTGACCTGGACAGCTGTGACTCAGCTTCCGAAGGTCGGCACTCTGGGCACGAAGTTCGGTTCCGCAATTGCCTGCTCCCCAGATGACAACGCAACAGTGGATACCCGCAACTGCTACATCGTTGGCAATGCTGGCGGCGTCTGGCGTTCAACCGATGATGGACGCACCTGGAACGGCGTCGCAATTCCAACAGCAACCTCTCCCGTGAGCTTCGACAAGGTCGCCTGCGCAAGTACGGCCGCCTGCGTAGCCGTCGGTGGAGATGACACCCCTTCCAGCGCCATGCTGCAAGGCAACACCGTGACCCTGCTGGCAACACCAATCGGGATCATGCAGAACTTCGCAGCTTTGGCCTGCGACAACCCAGCGAGATGTGTTGCCACTGGTGGCCAGGGCGACTACACGATCCTGAACATCGATGCCACGCCTGCCTGGGGCACCGCACTGAAGTTCCGCAAGACCCCGTTGCCTCCCGTAGCCAAGGTCATCTCGGTCTCATGCCCGATCGTGAGCGTCTGCGTCGCCATCAATGGTGACGGCAGTGTGCTAAAAACAGATGCATTGGGCGCACCCAATAACTACTGGCGCATGCTTCCGGTGCAGCCGATCATCAGCTCGCTGACCTGCATCCAGTTCTACTGCATCGGTGTAGGCAAGATGGC
>DNXA01000108.1 GCA_003506065.1 Actinomycetota bacterium | reverse complement strand
GGGCAGTTTCCGTGATGCTCGTCGATCCGTTGACAGGCAGGTCGGAATCGAACTACCGTCGCAAACAACCCCTGGTGGCAGCGGGGTCATGCCCTGCGTCAACGGACAACCGGGAGCAGCACATGAAGACATCTCACCTCAATGCAGCCAGAGCATCGGCAGCATTGGTTCTGGCTTTGGGCTTGGAGTACTCGGCAACAGCGGCAGTCAACGCGGCCTCGCAGCCTGTCCACACCGCAACCACAAGTGCTGGCAAGGTGTTGGTCAATATGCAAGGCAGGACCCTGTACGTGTTTGCTGCGGACTCTCCCGGGAAATCCACCTGTACCGGGGCCTGCGCCCGGGCATGGCCACCAGTGATCGCAACACCCAAGACCCTTGGGCACTCACCTGATGTCAAAGCGAAACTGAGTGTCATCAAGCGCAGTGACGGCAAGACTCAACTCGCGGTGAATGGACTGCCGGCATATACCTACAGCGGGGACACCGCGCCAGGGCAGGATCATGGACAGGGCCTGAATGCCTCTGGTGGTCTGTGGTGGGTCATCTCTCCGAGCGGGGCCCCGATCAAGAAGGCAGCTGCATCGACCGGCTCCGGAACAGCACCGGGTGGGGCTCCAGCCCCAAGTTACGACTACCTCTACTAGGTGAGCAATCGCGCTTGGAGCTGCGCGCTTGGGATTTCGCAGACTTTCAATCGCTGATTCCATCGGTGTCGTTGTGAGGCGAATGCGTCATACGCAGCCTCGGTCACCGCGTCTGGAAGCAGCGCGAGCAGTTGGCCCAGCACTCGCCATCGAGGAATGAACGAGAGCGCTCGCTCGAGCGCAGCCGCACCCTGCAGAACCCCGGAGTCATCCATGTAGATGACCGCATCTCGACCAGTGATGCCCGTTTGTCCGGCGAGCATTGCCTCGGCAAGTGGCGACTCCAGCGCGACGAACGCGAATTCAGTGTCACGCGGAAGGCGTGCCGCAAGGAAGGTCAGCGATCGATTGCATGTCGCACACTCGCCATCGAAGAAGAGCACTCGCCGTGGTCCCTGCATCACTGGATCAGCATAAGCACGCCTACGATCAAGTGAACTCGCAAAGGAGGATGCCGTGAAGGTCGGAGTACCTCGAGAGGTCAAGAGCCAGGAGACTCGGGTCGCCATCACCCCCGCCGGAGTGCATGAGTTCGTGCGCGGCGGGCACGAGGTGGTGATCGAATCTGGTGCCGGCAATGGATCATCGATCTCGGACAGCGAGTTCATCGCAGCAGGAGCAGCGATGTGCGCGAGCTCCGCTGATGTCTGGGCCCAGGCTGATCTTGTGCTCAAGGTCAAGGAGCCGATCCGCATCGAGTACCCCCTCATCCGCTCAGGGCAGATGATCTTCACCTACTTGCACCTTGCGGCATCTCGCGAATGCACCCAGGCGCTGATCGACTCTGGCTGCACGGCAATCGCATACGAGACCGTTGAACTGCTCAACGGAACCCTGCCTCTGCTCGCACCGATGTCTGAAGTGGCCGGGCGTCTGGCTCCACAAGTTGGAGCGCAGGCCTTGCTCAGCATCAGTGGCGGGCGCGGTGTCCTGCTGGGTGGAGTCTCAGGAACCTACGCCGCGAAGGTGGTCGTGCTTGGCGCAGGCGTCGCTGGCATGAATGCCGCAGCCATCGCTCTTGGGATGCAGGCAGAAGTGCTGCTGCTCGACCGCAATATCGCTCGCCTCCGTGAGGTAGATGCGATCTATCAAGGGCACATGCAGACCATCGCATCGAATGCATTCGAGGTCGAGCGAGCAGTACTCGATGCCGATCTGGTCATCGGTGCCGTGCTTGTGCACGGGGCCAAGGCCCCACGGCTGATCGGTGACGAACTCATCTCACGGATGAAGCAGGGATCAGTGCTCGTTGACATCGCAATTGACCAAGGCGGCTGCTTCGAAGGCTCTCGACCTACGACCCATGCAGAGCCGACTTTCTCAGTGCACGACTCACTGTTCTATTGCGTGGCGAATATGCCAGCAGCGGTCCCCCACACCTCGACCTACGCATTGACGAACGTGACCTTGCCCTACGCGATAGACCTGGCCAACAAGGGTTGGAGACGTGCAATGGCCGATGATCCATCACTTGCGCACGGTCTGAATGTTCACGCGGGCACGGTGACGTACGCGGCAATCGCGGAAGCCCTGAGCTATGAGTTGAATCCGACTTCTGGTCTCCTCAACTAGCCCGCACTCAATCAAACTCGCAGGTCACGTTGTGGAATATCACCGAGGATTCACAGGGTGCGGATTCATCCTTGAGGAAGCAATTGGGTGGGACCGCGCAGCACGGACCCACCCAATTCGCGCAGGCGGTCCTACTTCAGATAGTTCTCGAGGTCCTCGCTGATCTCAGCCGGCGTGACACTCGGCTCGTAACGCTTGATGACTGCGCCGTCCGGGCCAACGAGGAACTTGTTGAAGTTCCACTTGATCTCATCGGTGCCGATGCGCTCTGGGTAGTTCTTTGCGATGTGCTCGTACATCCCGCCGTACTGAGGACCGAAATCGCCAGGGGCCTCGGCGCGCAAGTAGGTGAACAGCGGATCTGCATCAGCACCATTCACGTCGACCTTGCCCAGGATCGGGAAGGTGACGCTGTAGTTGACGCTGCAGAAATCTGCGATCTCGTCCGCTGTTCCTGGCTCTTGTCCACCGAACTGATTGCATGGGAAGCCGACAATCTCCAGCCCAAGCTCCTTCTTCTGGCGGTACAGCTCTTCCAAGCCCTCGTACTGGGGAGTCAGTCCGCATTTGCTGGCCACGTTCACCACGAGCAGGGTCTTGCCTTTGTAGGTGTCCAGGTCAACCTGGCTGCCGTCAGGAGCGCCGACGGAGAAGTCATACACGTTTGTCATGTGTTCCTCGCTAAAGGTCGATTGCGCTGCGTGCACGCCGGTGCTCCATAGCCAACCACAGTGCCAAGCTCCCCCGGAACCGGATTTCTCCTTGTCCGCTCAAAGCGAATAGCTGGTCAATCAACCATGCAGAGGAGCTCCCCGTGGGGAATCGTGAACCAGCCGTCGGGGTGCACAGACCACTCGCGCCAGGCTTGCGCCAATGCATCCAGCTCGGTTGCGTCAGCAAATCCAGCGGCAACTGCCTGCTTGGCAAACTCAGATTCAGTCACCCGTATCGCCCAAGTCTGGCCCCACTCAGCGCGCTCGTCCGCAGTCGCGTAACACCAAACCGAGGCCGATGCCTCAATGGCTTGCAGTCCAGCAGCATGGGCCCAGGCCAGCAGGTGACGGCCCCCGTCGGGTTCGCCGCCATTTGCTCGCGCCACTTGCATGTACAGCTCCAACCACCGCGTCAGACCCGGCGATTGCGGGTACCAGGACATCGCCGAGTAGTCGGCGTCGCGAACCGCGACCACTCCTCCTGGCTTGCAGACGCGCTGCATCTCACTCAGCGCAGCTGGTGGATCACTCAGGTGTTGCAGAACTTGATGGGCGTGAACGATGTCGAATGAGGCACCTTCGAAATCAAGTTCATACACATCACCTACAGCGAAACTCACGTTGTCGATGTTGGCCGCCAAGGCTGCCGACTTCGCGGACTCCACTGCCGTCATGCTGCGCTCGATGCCGATGACCTTGCCTGGCGCGACCAAGCGCGCAAAGTCCAAGGTGATGGAACCCGGTCCACAGCCAACATCAAGCACTCGCGCACCCGGACTGAGTCGACCCAGCAGATAGGCCGCGGAGTTCTGCGCTGTTCGTGCAGAATGCGAGCGCAGCACGCTCGAATGATGGCCGTGCGTATAGGTGTCATGGCGTTGTGGAGTATTCGGCTCAGTCACACTTCCACCCTCTCATCTCCACCATGCTTTGCAGAGTCATGCAGCTGACAGAAACTCGTTCACCGTTCTGGCCGTGCGCACTGGATTCTGAAAGAGAAATGAATGCCCGGCATCCGGCACGAGCACGAGTCGCGCCGTAGGCACTTGTCGTGCGATGAGCCGACTGTTCTCAGCCGGTGTGACTACATCGAGAATGCCCGTGATGACAAGGGTGGCAACACGCAGCGCCTTCAAGG
>DNXA01000146.1:1415-2561 GCA_003506065.1 Actinomycetota bacterium | reverse complement strand
AGCTGCGCTTTGACCAGGAGAACGCCAAGGGCGGAGTCAACGGTCGCAAGATCAAGTTGAACATCTATGACGACGCCACCAACCCCAGCACCCAGGTCTCAGTTGTTCAGAAGGCAATCGGCGACAACGTCTTCGGCCTGACCACCGCCACCAGCACCGTGTCGATGTTCCCGACGCTGAATTCTGCGGGCATCCCGATCGTTGGATTCAACAACCCGTCGTTCGGTACCGACAACAATGCCTTCGGCATCACCGGTATCACCACAGGCTCGAATCCGGCTATCGCATCCACGGGAATCATCGAGAAGATGAAGCAGATGGGCGGGACGAAGTTCGCGATCATCAACCATGCAAGTGCTGGCGCGACTGCGTCCCAGAACGGGCTGGCCAACATCATCCCGTTCGTCCCCGGCACCAGCATGGTGCTGCGCATTTCTGACTCACCTGCAGGTGCACATGATGCGACTTCAGAGGCATTGCGCATCAAGAACTCCGGTGCTGATGCTGTCAACTACTCAGGCTTCATCGATGGCGGCATCTCGCTGGCTCAGGCACTCAAGCAGCAGGGTGTCACCCTGAAGTCCTTTGTTGTCGCTGGCCTTACCGACCCAGCCGTGCTCAAGACCTCCAATGGCGCTTTGGAAGGCGCTCTGGGCGCGACCTACGGACCCGTGCCCATCGGCGTGAACGTGCGTGCGGTCAAGACCTTTGCGAACGCGATGAAGGCCGCTGGCCTGAACCCCTACGCCCCAGCCGGACCTGTGGGCTACCTCAGTGCTGACCTGTTCATCAAGGGCCTGAAGGTCGCGGGCAAGTGCCCAACGCGTGCCTCATTCATCAGCAACCTGCGCAAGGTCACCAGCTACGACGGCGCGGGCATGCTCCCGGGCAAGGTCTCCTTCGTGCCCAACGGCCTGTTCCCCAACGGGGATCCGATCACCTGTGGCTGGTACTCCGTTGCCAAGGGCACGGAGCTGGTTCCCGATGCCAAGGCAACCTGTGGTGGCAAGTACATCGACACCACAACTGGCAAGGTCGTGTTCGGCAGCTAACCGCAACTCCTCATGACAGTGGCGGGTGCCTTCGGGTGCCCGCCACTGCTCTGTGTTCAAGCAAGTGACATCCACCCTGAGATCACCTCAGGGG
>DNXA01000146.1:0-1346 GCA_003506065.1 Actinomycetota bacterium | reverse complement strand
GTGGTTGCAGGTGTAGCCCGGGGACTTGCCGATCATCTGGGCCTGAGCGTGACGTGGGTGCGCATCGGCTTTGTCGCGCTGTGCTTCTTCGGCGGAGTCGGGCTTGCGCTCTACGCCGCCCTGTGGGCAGTGCTTCCGCTGGCTCCAACGAATGAGGAGCCCAGTGCTCAGCGCGGCACTGATCTGACTCGCCTGCTTGCCCTGGGTGCAGTGCTCATCGGCATCGTGCTGTTCCTGGCCGCCGCCGGAGTCGAGTTCGCTCTCGGGGCCCTGCTGCCGATCGTGATCGCCATCATCGGCGCGGCACTGATCTGGCAGCAATCAGATGACGATCAACGTGCTGAGTGGTCAGCCACTGCCGTCCGAGCCGCACGCACGACCGCAGGACCATCCTCGCGAGCACGCCTGCTGAGGCTCACTGTCGGAACCGCACTGGTGGTGCTGGGGCTGCTCGGCATCCTCATCGGTCGCACCAGCCTGAGCCAGGCCGGTCAAGCGCTCGGCACCGCCGTGCTGCTGGTGGCTGGCATCTCGATTGTCGCCTTCCCGTGGATCCAGCGCCTCTGGCGAAGCCAGGACGAGCAGCGTCGCGCATTGATCCGATCAGAGGAGCGGGCCGACATCGCCGCGCATGTGCATGACTCGGTACTGCAGACTCTCACCCTCATCCAGCGCAATGCGCAGGATCCTCGTGAGGTCAATCGACTTGCCCGCGCAGAGGAGCGCGCATTGCGCTCGTGGCTCTACGCGCCTACCGGCGATCCGACCAGAACCTTCGAGGCGCGCCTGCAGCGTGACGCCGCTGATATCGAGGAGACCTACTCCGCGACCTTTGAGGTTGTCGTGGTCGGCGATGCGCCGATTGACACGTCATTGACTGCACTGCTCGCCGCTGCGCGCGAGGCCATGATCAATGCTGCCCAGCATGGTGGTGGCAGTGCATCAGTCTTCGCCGAGTTCAGCGAGGATGCTGTCGAGCTCTTTGTTCGTGATCGAGGTCCTGGTTTTGACCCCTCGGCCGTCACCCCTGACCGACACGGGCTCCGCGAGTCGATCATCGGTCGCGTTGAACGCGCAGGCGGCAAGGCGACAGTGACAAGCGAGATCGGAAGCGGCACTGAGATCCTGCTGCGCATGCCATTGACCGGAGTCGAGAACTCATGAGCACCAATCGCCTCCGCGTCGTTCTTGTCGATGACCACGCCATGGTGCGCGCGGGCGTGCGCAGCGAGATTGGCGGAGTCTTCGAGATCGTGGGCGAGGCAGCCGATGCTCCCGAGGCCATAGCCATCATCCTGAAGACCAAGCCCGATGTGGTGCTGCTCGATGTGCATCTGCCAGGCGGT
>DNXA01000081.1 GCA_003506065.1 Actinomycetota bacterium | reverse complement strand
CCAAGTACGGCTCAACAGAAGAGGATTTCGGATCCTTCGCAATCGCACAGCGCAAGTTCGCGGTCGCAAATCCGACCGAGTCCTTCTTCCATGAAGAACTCACCATGGAGGACTACCTCAACTCGCGCTACATCGCCAAGCCACTGCACCTCTTGGACTGCGACTACCCCGTTGACTCCTCCAGCGCTTTGATCTTCACCACCGAGGAACGTGCTCGCGATATGAAGCAGAAGCCAGTGTTCTTCGACTCATGGGCCAATGGCACCACGAAGGAAGCCGACTTCAGCCTCGTAGACGAGATGACGCACTCATCGCCATTCATGGCCGCCGAGCGCATGTGGAGCCGCTCAGACTTCAAGCCCAAGGATGTGCAGACCGCAGGCCTGTACGACGGCTTCAGTTTCATCGCCATGCAGTGGTTGGAAGCACTGGGCTTTGCCGAAGAAGGCGGAAGCGGCGCATTCGTGCGTTCAGGCGCGACGTCTGCGACTGGCTCGCTGCCAACCAACACCGACGGTGGCGCGTGCAATGTGGGTCGTCGTCACGGGGCCAACTTCTTCATCGAAGTCACTCGTCAGCTTCGTGGGACAGCAGGCGATCGCGCCCTGCCGAACAACCCGAAGGTTGGAGTCGTCAGCAACGCAGTGGGTGGCTTCGCGGCCTGCGCACTGCTGACAGCGGACTAAGCCTTAGCGGCGTACTCCGCAACACCCTTGGCCAAACTGGCACCGAGCTTGCTCAGTGCCAGTTTCCAGAACCAGCCGGTTCCAGGCAGCTTCGGGCGAAACACGGTTGACCACACAACTGTGCAACCGGTGTCCGTCGGAGTCACTGTCACATCAGCCCTGTAGTCGCGAACCATGACCAACTTGCTCGACAGCAGGGTGTAGGCAAACTTGCTTGGCGCCTGCAATTCAACGACCTGCTCGCGAGTGGCCATCAGACCGCTGTTCCAGAGCCGAATCGCACCAACGCCTTCGGCACCATCTGAACCAGGGCTTTCAAGCGAGAACTTCTTGATGGCAGACCATTGCGGCCAGGTCGCGCCAGAAGCCAGGGCAGCGAACACTGCTTCAGCTGAGGCTGTGGACTGCGCTGTGGCGCTGACCGAGATGAGTTCGCTTGCCATGACGCTCCTAAGGCTTTCGCAGGATCACCGATCCGGCAGCCGCAAACATACCGCCGACGCCTTGGACGAAGCTTGTCTCCACCCCGTCGACCTGCGCGGGCGAGGTGCCACGCATCTGACGTACGGCTTCCTGCAAGGCGAACATCCCGTACATGCCGGTGTGCGTGTACATGATGCCGCCACCGTTGGTGTTCATCGGCAGGGATCCACCTGGGCTCGTGGCGCCGCTCTTGATGAATTCAGATGCCTCGCCCTTGCCAACAAAGCCAAGGTCTTCAAGCCCATACAACGGCAGGTGGGCGTAAGCGTCATAGATCATCAGGTGATCGATGTCATCGACTGTCATCTCAGCGGTGCGGAAGGCCTCAGCGGAGGATTCACGGAAGGCTCGAAAACTCGTGAGGTCCTCCATGAAGGAGGAGCCAGCACCTTCAACCAATGAACCAGTGCCAGCAACCACCACTGGCGCGTATTTCAAATCCATATCTGCGGCTCTGGATGCAGTGGTCAGTACGAGTGACCCGCCGCCATCAGTGAGAGGGCAGCATTCGAGGACGCGAAATGGCCAGGCGATCATGCTGGAGTTGAGTACATCGTCAACCGTGACAATCTTCTGTCGCAATGCACGTGGCTGCTGCGCGGCCCACTTTGACTGCGCTACCGACACTTCGGCCAGAGCACTCTCATCGAGTCCGTACTTGTTCAGGTAGGCCATCACGGGCAGAGTGAACATTGAGAAGGTTCCGGCAACGCCATAGATGCGTTCAAACTGTCCCGGTGCCGCCGTCATATCCATTGACATCATCGGTACGCCCACACGAGATCGGCCAGATTCGCCGTGCATGATGCCGACAACCGACGCCATGCCCGCACGCAGCGCTGCAACGGCGTGACGCACGTGCAGCATGTAGGAACATCCGCCAACATTGGTTCCGTCTGCATAGCGTGGTCGGGTTCCCAGCTGCAGGGCGAGCTCAGCCGGATGCATGGTGCCGGCGATGCCGTCAACATCCGCTGGAGTCAGGCCAGCATCGTCCAGGGCGCGCAGCGCCGAGTCAATTGCCAAGCCCATCGCCGATACATCCGGCACGATGCCGATGTTCTCGGACTCCGAGGCCCCGACAATGACAATGTCGTCGGGCTTCATAGGGTCACCGTGGATCCCACTGGTCGCCATTGCGGCACGTGTACACCCTCACGATCCTCGAAGAACACTTCAACGGGCATACCGATTGTGACGCTTTCTGGTGTGACGGGAACTCCATAGAGATTGCCGACCATTCGCGGACCTTCAGCGGTATCCACAATGATGATGAAGTACGGCACTTCATCCTGATAGCCGACTCCTGCGCGGTGCGAAATGATGAAGGACGCGATCCTTCCCTTGCCGGAGAGCTGCTTCCAATCAAGTGGGCGCTTGCCGCACGTGGGGCAGTGGGGTCGCGGCGGAAAGACCCAACCGTGATCATCACAACGGGGCATCCAAATCTCACCCTGTGCGGTGTGCTCCCAATATTGAAGTGTCTCTGGTGTTGCGGACGGAACAGATTTTCCGCTCAAGCGCTCTTCACCTCTGCCACACCACGATCCAGCACAACGGCATCATCAACAAGAGTGCGGAACTGCA
>DNXA01000164.1 GCA_003506065.1 Actinomycetota bacterium | reverse complement strand
CGCATCCCGCATCCTCGGCAGCGCGAGCCGTAGCGGCAATAGTCGGTCCGATTGCCTCGGAGCCGCCAGGAAAGCTGAAACTGGGATAGTGAACGGCGAGCTTCATTGCCTCAGGTTATCCGCCGCACGTCATGGAATATGGAGAACTCAGATGCTCGAAGTCCTCGCGGCAATGAGAAATATCCACTCCTAGAATCCTGCCAATCTTCTATGGATGGGAATTCGATGAGGATCAACGCCAAGCGTTATCTGCCGCTCGTGGGCACCATCGCAGCAGCAACGCTGCTCCTTGGGGCCTGCACTTCGAGCACCGAATCGCCGTCCACGAGCCCCGAGACCCCTTCCTTGAGCAAGGCCATCGAGGCGATCGCGTCACAGACTCGCGAACTGATGTCGAAGACCGGCGTGCCCGGCGTTGCAGTGGCCGTCGTTCACGATGGCAAGACCGAGTACGCGGAGGGCTTCGGCATCGCTGATCTCAGCACGAACGCCGCAGTTGACGCCGACACGGTGTTTCAACTCGCGTCCGTGTCCAAGCCGGTCGGCGCAACTGTCATTGCCAAGCAGGTGAGCGACAAGGCGATCACCTGGGATGCGCCCGTGACGAAGTCGCTGCCCGATTTCGCGCTGAAGGATCCCTGGGTTTCCGAGCACCTCACCGTGGCCGATCTCTACTCACACCGATCAGGCCTGCCAGATCACGCCGGCGATGACTTGGAATATCTCGGATTTGATCGCGCGCAGATTCTTGACCGACTTCGCTACCTGCCATTGGCGCCCTTCCGCGCCAACTACGCCTACACCAACTACGGGATCATGGTCGGCGCACTTGCGACTGCAGTGGCGAGTGGAAAGGAGTGGTCAGCCCTCTCCAAGGATGCGGTGTACGCGCCACTTGGCATGGATCGCACCACTTCCAGTTATGACGAGTACCTCGCATTTCCCAATCACGCGGTCGGCCACGAGAAGGTCGACGGCACGTGGCGAGTCACCCCAGAGCAACTCAATGACGATGCAGCGACAGCCGCAGGCGGTGTCGCATCAAGCGTCAACGACATGGCCAGATGGGAGGCCATGGTTCTGGGCGGTGGGTCGTACGACGGGACTCAGCTCATTCAAAGCGAAGCCCTGCAGCTGGCGCTGTTCCCGCACAATCTGTCAACACCACTTCCGCCAAGCATTGATCGTCCAGCGGGTCAGTACGGCTATGGCTTTGGCATCGGGGTGAACGCCCTTGGGCACACCGTGATCAACCACTCAGGTGCCTTCGCTCAGGGAGCAGCAACCTTTGTTGGAATGATCCCCGCATCCAAGTTGGGCATCGTCGTGCTGACCAACGGCTACCCGATGGGCGTAGCGGAGTCCATCGGAATGCAGTTCCTTGACAATGCTGAATTCGGTGAGCCGTCTCAGGATTGGTGGACGATCTATTCCCAGGCCTTCGCCAACATCATCGAGGACACCGGCACGCTTACGGGCAGCACTCCGCCAGCCAATCCACGTCCCGCGCAGTCCCTGTCGAACTACGTCGGCACCTATGCCAACCCCTACTTCGGGAAGGCCNNAACCATTGGGATGGCGACACCTTCACCTTCGCCATCGGCCTGCCTGAGGTCGGCCCGAACTCCATCTCCTCGGTCCTCTTCAACCCCAAGCGCAAGACGATGGTCGTGGAGTTCTACAACAGCAATGGACTTGGGACCTTCACCAAATCGGCCTAGCCCGGCCACACCCGATGTAGTATTAGTTGAACAATCAACTGACAGTGTCTGGAGTCAAGAATGCGCGCAGTGATCTTCGACGAGTACGGCGATCCGCAGGTGCTTCACGTGGCCGAGGTTCCAGATCCTCATGCCGGTCCTGGGCAGATCCGGATCAGGGTCAAGGCATCCAGCGTCAATCCGGTGGACTGGAAGATCCGGGCGGGCTTCCTGGCTCAGATGATGCCGGTGGAGTTCCCTGCAATTCCCGGTCGCGATGCTTCGGGAATCGTCGATGAGATCGGTGAGGGTGTCACCGGAGTGAGCATTGGCGAGGAGGTATTCGGCAGCGCGACGACCGGATCCAACGCTGAGCTGGCCGTCCTTGCCGGTTGGGCACAGAAGCCGGCTGCGTGGAGTTTCGCCGAAGCTGCGGGTGCTGGCGTAGCCAGTTCCACCTCAGTTCGATGCCTTGACCAACTGGGAGCACAGTCGGGCAAGACGATCCTGATCGAGGGCGCCGCAGGTGGCGTGGGCGTCGTGGCTTCCCAGATCGCGATTGGCCGCGGACTCACAGTGATCGGCACAGCAAGTGAGTCCAATCACGAATTCCTGCGTTCCCTTGGCGTGATTCCGACAACCTACGGCGAAGGCCTCCAGGCGCGAGTCGCAGCACTGGCCCCCGATGGCATCGATTACGTCATCGACACTGCTGGTTCGGGTTCACTTGCACAGCTGGTCACTCTCGTTGAGGATCCGCAGAACGTGATCACTGTGGCCGACTACAACGCGGCCGCAGTGGGCGCGCGCATGGCGAGCAACGAAGGCAATCTCTTTGCTGCTTACGCCGAGGCTTCAGCACTCGCCGAACAGGGCAAGTGCGTTATCCCCATTCACGCGAGCTTCAGCATGGATGAAGCAGCGAAGGCGCATGAGTTGAGCCAGAGCGGACATGTGCGCGGCAAGCTCGTGATCATCCCCTGATCAGCCGTTACAACCTTTTCGCGAAATGGTGCGAGAAGATTCGCTGCCAAAGTAACGACCCAATCACGAAGCAATAACGAATCAATACCGGCTATTGGATTGCTCGCGCAGCCTCCTTACCCTCAAATTACTGGTGCGGCGCATGCAGGACAGATGCGAATTCCCTCGCCAGGGATGCACAGATTGTGTGTCA
>DNXA01000066.1 GCA_003506065.1 Actinomycetota bacterium | reverse complement strand
GAAACTGCGGGCGAAGTGTCCTGTCGACTTCGAGACGCATATGAGAGCAGGGACTAACGACGCGGGCCTGCCTATCGCTGCGGTGCTCAATCGTGCCGACATCGAGGAAGTGCTGCGCAATACCGACGTCTTCAGCAGCGAGATGCCGCTCATGGGCAGCCAGGAGCCGGTGATCCCGCTCGGTGTCGATCCGCCACTGCACTCGATGTACCGCCGGATCCTGGATCCGCTGTTCTCTCCGAAGAAGATGGCCGCGCTGCAGCCGAAGGTTGCCGACCATGTCAATGAGTTCATCGACTCGTTCATCGACAAGGGCGAGGTGGACTTCAGCGCGGAGTTGGCCGTGCCGCTGCCGTGCCTGACGTTCCTGTCGCTGCTCGGGCTGCCGGGCGAGGAACTGGACGACATGGTGCGCTGGAAGGACATCATGATCCGCCCGGACATCGTCGCGGGCAGCATCGAGGCGGGCATGGAACTGCAGGCCAAGACAGCTGGTGACATCTATGGGCGCTTCGCACAGGAGATCGAGGCGCGCCGGGACGCTCCGCGCGACGATCTGATCTCGTTCTTCATGACCGCCGAGGTCGATGGCGGGCGAAGGCTCACCGACGGAGAGATCCTGCGCATCCTCTTCCTGCTGCTGGCTGCGGGCCTGGACACGGTCACGATCTCGCTGCAGGCGATCTTCAACTACCTGGCGACTCATCCTGAGGCCCAGCAGATGATCCACGAGCACCCTGAGCAGATCGACAATGTCATCGAGGAACTGCTGCGCTGGGAGACACCCGTGCAGAACCTGTCTCGAATCGCCAAGGTCGACACCGAGCTCTCCGGATGCCCGATCCCAGCCGGCACCAATGTCCTCGCAGCCCTATCATCGGGCAATGTGAATGAGGAGAATCCCGAGTCACTCACCGTTGACCTCACACGTGGAGACAAGGCACACCTGTCCTTCGGCGGCGGAAACCACCGTTGCCTCGGCTCGCATCTGGCCCGCATGGAACTACGCACCGTGCTGCGCGAGTGGCACAAGCGAATTCCGTTCTATTCAATCAAGCCAGGCACCAATATCGAATGGGTCGCATCGAGCCTGCGTGGCATCGACTATCTCCCATTGATGTGGACACCAGAGAAGGGACAGTCATGAAGGTCACGATCGACGCCGAGCGATGCCAGGGGCATGGGCGCTGCTATGAGGTAGCACCTGACGTCTTTACCGATGATGAGCGGGGTCGCGGAGAAGTCATCTCGGCTGAGGTGCCAGTCCATCTCGAAGATCAAGTTCGCTCAGCAGTAAGCGCCTGCCCGGAAAAGGCAATCTCTATCTCATAGTGAAGGACGAAGGAGAGCATCGTGGCTGACTACGGAAGTTCTGCTGCACCAACAGCAGATGCCGAACGCGAACGGCAACTGGATATCTGGATGCAGGAGCGTGCAACAGATCCTCGGGTGTACTACGCCGAATTGCGCAAAAAGTGTCCTGTCGACTTAGAACAGCATCGCGACAGCATCGCGGTCCTTGACCGTACGGACATCGAGGAGGTTCTTCGTAACACAGACCTTTTCAGCAACGAGCAAGAGATCATGGGCAGTGCGGAGCCAGTAATCCCACTTGGAGTAGATCCACCATTGCATTCGATGTATCGCCGGATCCTTGATCCGCTTTTCTCGCCAAAGAAGATGGCTGCGCTCCAGCCGAAGGTGGCAGCGCACGTGAATGAGTTTATTGACGGTTTCATTGACGACGGCGAAGTTGATTTCAGCACGGCGTTGGCTGTACCGCTGGTGTGCCTGACCTTCTTGTCGCTCCTTGGTCTGCCGACTGAAGAACTGGACGCCATGGTGCACTGGAAGGACATCATGATTCGGCCAGAGATCGTAGCGGGTAGCCGAGAGGCCGGCATGGAGCTCCAAGCCAAGACCGTCAGTGAGATATACATGCGCTTCGCACAGGAGATCGAAGCAAGGCGAGATGCTCCTCGTGATGACCTCATCTCCTACTTCATGACCGCGGAGGTCGATGACGGTCGCAGGCTTACCGATGGCGAGATTCTCCGAATCTTGTTCCTCCTGCTGGCAGCAGGCCTGGACACGGTCACGATCTCCCTGCAGGCGATCTTCAATCATCTGGCCACTCACCCTGAGGCCCAGCAGATGATCCATGACGATCCCAGCCAGATCGACAATGTCATCGAGGAACTACTGAGGTGGGAGACGCCTGTCATGGGGACTTCTCGAGTCGCCAAAGTCGATACCGAACTCGCTGGCTGCCCGATTCCGGCTGGCACCAAGGTCATGGTCGCGTTTGCCTCGGGAAACGTTCACGAGGAGTTCCCTGAATCGCTGACTCTCGACCTCGCCCGTGGAGACAAGGCGCACCTGTCGTTCGGCGGCGGGAATCATCGGTGCCTGGGCTCGCATCTGGCGCGGATGGAACTGCGCACTGTCTTGCGTGAGTGGCATAAGCGCATTCCATTCTATGAACTCAAGCCCGGCACAGAGATCGTTTGGGTTCCCTCGGGGTTGCGCGGAATTGACTATCTTCCATTGCAATGGCAGATAGCGGTGAAGTAGGTCGGTCCAGCCTGGCAACAGTTGAGTCCGGACCCGGTGCGGCCGGCATCAGCAGGATTGTGCTTGGACAGTCATGGCCGCCGTATTGCTCCACCGTCAACATGGATGACCTGTCCCGTGATCCACTCTCCTGCAGGGCTCACGAGCAGGTGCATCACATTTGCCAGTTCTTGAGGGGTGCCGGTGGCCCGAGTTGATGCTGCAGACTCGATGGCGTCCCGGGCAGGGCCAGACTGAGGCGTGAGTTTCCTGCCTGCTTGGCTCTGGGTAAAGCCGGGTGCGATGGCATTCACGGTGATATTCAATGGCCCCAATTCTTTGGCCAGAGCTGTGGTCAGCCCCACAATCGCCAGTTTCGTGATGCCGTAGACGCTCCCTGCAGGAAAGGCCCCGAGCGAACTCAGGTTGACGATACGCCCACCGCCTCGCAGGCGCATCGATGGAAGAACGGCCTTTGAAAACATCCATGCGCCGGTGACATTGACGGCCATTGCGCGATCCCTCTGTTCTCGCGTGAACTCGCACACCGCTGTTCCCACGATATCGATCATGAGTGCAGCATTGTTCATCAGGATATCTACCCCGCCGAAATTGGCGATCGCAGCCCCAACAGCCTCGTCGATTGAGTCTTCATCGGAGATGTCCACACGTACTGCCACCGCTCTTCCGCCGCCACTGTTGATCGCATCGGCAACTCCCTGGGCGGCCTTCCAAGTTGATGTCGGCACAGACGACAGCGGCGCCGGCATCTGCTAGCGAATGAGCGAACGTTTCACCGATGCCGCCGACTGCAGCTCCAGTGACGATTGCGACCTTGCCATCGAGCAACCACTTGGTCACATCCATCTGCGTTACCCCTCATGTTCAGCTCGCGGAAATGCGTATTGACTAGGAATGCTCCTTTTAGGGAAGAACCATTGTGCACTGCCGATTCGACCCTGCTTGGCATCGTAGGTGCTGTCTGTGCTGCGCCGACGGAAGTTCTGCTCATGCACCCACGTCGGTCTTTGCTATTGCGCACGGACCAAGCTGGAAGCGGTCTGTGGCCTTAGGGATTGAGCCTGGCTTCGGGGCTTTTCGCAACCCGCAATGTTGCGTCCTCAACTGAGGAGATGAGAGAGACAAAACCACGAGGAGAACGTCGCAGCAAGTCTTGCGATGGCACTCGCATACCTACCGATGACTCTAAAGACTGCAGATCTTCTCCTTAAGACTGTCGGCCTTTGATGTCTCACATGCTTTTGATCCACTACCAAGACTGGTACTCATGTGTCGAAGATGTTCAGATCTTGAGTCGCGAGGTTGAGACAAAAACTCAAGGAATCGCTCATAGCCGCCGCCAGGTCTGGCCTGACTAAACCGGGACATAACCATCTATAAAGGGTGGCTGTTATAACGACTTCATTACGAAGGCAATGTCTCCTATAGACAAGCATCACACCGTGTGATTACCTTCACAGCAGGCCAGTGACGAGAGGGCTTGGGCTCGAATCCAACAGATGACGCTTTGTGCGTTTTCAACTACTGCAAGGGGACACCATGATCGAAAACACAAGGCGACACCGCAGGTCGGTTATCGCCGTCGGAGGAGTAGGCGCGGCCCTAGTGCTGACGCTTGCGAGCAATGGTGCGACAGCTGCACCGACGCCCAAGCCGGCGGCTAAGGTGAATACAGCCAGTTGCGCCCCAGTCGACGGCGTTACGCCGACATCTATCAAGTTCGCGACGATCATGTCGGTGACCGGGGCGAACGCGGCCAATTTCAAGGGCTTCAATGAGGCAGTCAACCTTCGCCTGGGCCAGGAAAATGCCAAGGGTGGCGTCTTCGGGCGCAAGCTGTCCTCTGTCCTCCTTGACGATGCATCGAACGGGGCAACCCAGACGACCGTCGCAACGAAGGCACTGCAGGGCGAGAAGGTATTCGCGGTGATGCAGGAGACCACGGCAGACACGATGATGGGCTATTTCAAGGCACAGGGGGTGCCTGTCATCGGCATCAACAACGGCCCAGCCAGCCAGACTGATCGCAACGCTTTCAGTGCGACGGGTCCCTCCTCCACGCTGTACACGAACACTGCCGCTCTCAAGAGACTTGCCGCAACTGGCGCGAAGAAGATGGCCACTATCGCCTTCCCGGTGCCTGCTGCCATCCAGACGGCAAACGCGTGGGCAATCACCCTGCCATTGGCAGGTATGTCTGAGGTACTGCGAATCGCCGATGCTCCCTTTGGTGCCTACGACGCAACATCGACGGCTCTGCGAATCAAGAACGCAGGTGCTGACGGCGCGTACTTGATTCTCCTTGTTGATGGCGGCGTCTCGGTGATGTCA
>DNXA01000195.1:670-2799 GCA_003506065.1 Actinomycetota bacterium | reverse complement strand
CTCCTGTTCGGCCAGGAGGGGACTGGGCTGAGCCCAGAAGCACGATCAGTCTGCGATGGCCTGATTGCCATCTCACAATTTGGCTCGACTCGCTCAATCAATGTGGGGGCAGCTGCGGCCATAGCGATGCACTCCTGGATCCGCCAGCATGCAGTGATCACGGCTGTCCAAGGTGGGAGCGTGTCCCGGTCGCCACTATGAGTCATGTCGCGCAGCTATCCGCGGATCGCCGCTTCCGGAAGCTCTTTGTCGCCCGCACCATCAGCAATCTGGGCAATGGCATCGCGCCGATCGCATTGGCATTCGGCGTCCTGGCACTGCCCAACACTGATGCCACATCGCTGAGCCTCGTGCTTGCAGCGCAGGCGGTTCCACTGGTCCTGATGCTCCCCGTCGGGGGAGTCGTCGCGGATCGACTGGGACGAGCTCGAGTCATCGCCTACACCGATCTTGTTCTCAGTGCAGTCATCGCAGTGATGTCCTTCCTCTTCATCAACGGCTCGGTGACGATCCCCGCTCTTGTCCTCCTGTCGTTCATCATCGGCTGCCTCAATGGGCTGTGGTGGCCGGCCTATTCCGGCCTCACCCCAGACGTGGTGACCGATGAGCTATTGCAGCCAGCCAATGCCTATCTGAGCATGGCTTCCAATGTTGGTCTGATTGCTGGAAGCGCTATTGGTGGGCTGCTCGTTGCCGCAGTCGGTGCTGGCATCGCGATCGCTGTGGACTCGGCAACGTTCCTCATCGCCGGACTCATGGTCTTCACCTTCAGACACGTCTCCAAGCCCCACGACTCTGGCCAAGGAATGTTCGGAGATCTTGCCCATGGTTGGCGGCTGTTTCTCTCATTCCGCTGGGTAGTCATCGTCGTGCTGTCCTTCAGCACCATTGTGATGGCCTTGTACGGGGCTGAGCATGTGATGGGCCCGGTGCTGGCGATCGATGAATATGGCGGCGCAGCAGGTTGGGCTGTTGTGCTGGCCTTTCAGTCCGCGGGCTTGCTTGCGGGTGGCTTCGCGAGTTCACGCGTCAATATCCGCCGCCCGATGCTCTTTGGCATGCTCATCACCCTGACCCTTCCGCTGTGGTTGATCAGCCTGGCGTTCGCAGCGCCCTTGTGGATCATCTCCCTGGGTTCCTTCGCCTGGGGTGTGTCAATTGAGTTCTTCCAAGTGCTCTGGTACACCGCCTTGCAGACCAATGTTCCGCGTGAGGCCCTTTCACGGGTGAGCTCGTATGAAGCGATGGGCTCGCTCATGTTTGGACCAATTGGCCTGGCCTTGGCCGGACCTTTGGTGGCAGTGGTCGGTCTGCAAGCCTCCTTCCTGATCTGCGCTGCCGTTGTCACGATCGCGATTCTGCTCACTCTGCTGTCGAGATCTGTTCGAACGCTGACCTCCTCGATTGCGGAGTCGGCAGCGTGATGTGGGCCATGGCGGCTTTCGTGGAAGGATGAGCGCGTCAGCCGCCCGCTAGCCGCAGGAGAAACCGATGCCGATCGCGTCACCAGAGGTCTATGCAGCAATGCTCGATCGAGCAAAGGCCGGAAAATTCGCCTATCCAGCCATCAATTGCACTTCATCGCAGACCATTGTCGCCGCTATGCGCGGCTTCGCTGAGGCCGAGAGCGACGGCATCATCCAGGTGTCGTGGGGTGGCGCTGAGTTTGCCTCGGGTCAGGCAGTCAAGAACATGGTGGCCGGTGCTCAGGCGCTCGCGGAGTTTGCCCACTCAATTGGACGCAGCTACGGCGTGAACATCGCCTTGCACACTGATCATTGTCCCAAGGACAAGCTCGAGGGCTTCATGGAGCCGCTCATCGGCATCTCACAGGAGCGAGTCGCGCAGGGCTTGGAGCCGCTCTTCCAGTCGCACATGTGGGATGGCTCGGCAGTCGCACTTGAAGAGAACATGGAGATCTCACAGCGCATGCTGGACGCCTGCCACAAGGCGAACATCATTCTGGAGATCGAGATTGGTGTTGTAGGCGGCGAAGAGGACGGCATTGAGGCCAGCCACGATGCCAAGCTCTTTTCAAGTGCGGAGGACGGACTTGCCACCGCAGAGGCGCTCGGTCTGGGCGAACGCGGTCGCTACATGGTCGCCGCGACCTTCGGCAATGTGCACGG
>DNXA01000195.1:0-630 GCA_003506065.1 Actinomycetota bacterium | reverse complement strand
GACTATGGCGTCGTGAAGATGAACATCGACACGGACACGCAATATGCCTTCACCCGACCGATCGCTGATCACATCCTGAAGAACTACGACGGTGTGCTCAAGATCGACGGTGAAGTGGGCAACAAGAAGCAGTACGACCCTCGCACCTACGGCAAGCTCGCAGAAGCGAACATGGCTGCTCGCGTGGTGCAAGGCTGCGAAGACTTGCGATCAACGGGGACGGCGATCAAGTAGTGATGGAGAACCTGCTCGGTGGACCGGCTCCAACGCTGTTGCCTGAGGACACCGATCCACTCACAGCTCTCGCTGACGGCGAGGATCCAGGTCTTGTCGCCCAGCATTTTCCAGCGAGTTCCCTTGCGTGGGCGGTGGTGAGTGATCAGGCTTGGGCAGACGGCCGGGTGCTGGAGTCCTACGCCTTTGCGCGCGTCGGCTACCACCGAGGTCTTGATGCATTGCGACGCAATGGCTGGAAGGGCCACGGCCCTGTTCCGTGGAGCCACGAGCCAAATCGTGGGTTCCTGAGGTGCCTGCTTGCACTCGGCCGCGCTGCTTCGGCGATCAACGAGAGCGAAGAGGCCGTTCGCATCGATGCCTTCATTGACGATTGCGATCCGAGCATTCCGCGCA
>DNXA01000169.1 GCA_003506065.1 Actinomycetota bacterium | reverse complement strand
GTTGCCCTGACGGGCACGCGGTATGGAGCGACGCCGAAGTCCGATGTCGCGCTGCGGGTGATTGCCGACCACGCACGCACGTGCGCCTTCCTCATTGGCGACGGTGTGCTGCCGGGCAATGAGGGCCGGGGGTACGTGCTGCGCCGATTAATGCGTCGGGTGATCCGCACAATGCGCCTGCTTGGGGCACAGGATCCAAGCATGGGTGAGCTCATCGACGCCACCGTGCTCACCATGGCCCCGCAATACCCAGAGCTCAACGACGAGGCCAATCGCATTCGCCAGATTGCGATGGCCGAGGAATCAGTCTTCATCCAGACTCTGCGTGCCGGCACGACGATCTTCGATACGGCCGCTCAGGGCATTCGTGAGTCCGGCGGCACCACCGTTTCGGGCGAGCAGGCCTTCGCGCTGCACGACACCTATGGCTTCCCGATCGATCTCACCTTGGAGATGGCTGCCGAGCAGGGCCTCGTCGTGGACGAGGCAGGTTTTCGCACCCTGATGGGTCAGCAGCGCGAGCGGGCCAAGGCCGACGCGCGCGAGCGCAAGGTGGGGCTCACTGCAACCACTGCCTATCGCGAGATCCTTGAGAAGGGTGGTCGCACCAGCTTCACCGGATATCGTGAGGTGGATTCCGAGGCGACCATCATCGGCTTGGTCCGCGATGGCCAGACGGTGCCGGTGGCATCGGCTGGCGAGCATCTGGAGATCATCCTCGACAGGTCACCGTTCTATGCAGAATCCGGCGGACAGTTGGGTGATCGTGGTCGGATCGTCACGTCATCTGGCGCAGTTGCTGAGGTCTATGACGTGCAGATGCCAGTGCCCGGACTATTCGTCCACCGAAGTGAAGTCGTGTCAGGCGAGTTCACCGTCGGCACTGGAGTGGTTGGTCACGTGGACGTTCAGCGACGTCGAGCCATCTCGCGTGCTCACACCGCGACCCACCTCATTCATCGAGCCTTCCGCGAGCAACTCGGTGACACGGCCACACAGATGGGCTCGGAGAATGCACCGGGCCGGCTGCGGTTCGACTTCCCAAGTCCAACGCCAATCTCGGCCGACGTCATGCAGTCGGTGGAAGCGCGAGTCAACGAAGTACTCCTCGAGGATCTGGCAGTGACGGCCCAGAACATGACCCAGGTCCAAGCGCGAGCACTCGGCGCGATGGCGCTGTTCGGCGAGAAGTACGGCGATCAGGTCCGAGTGATCTCGGTTGGCGACTGGGCGCACGAACTGTGCGGTGGCACTCATGCCCAGCGCTCCGGGCAACTCGGCGTGGTGAGCTTCCTCGGCGAGGGTTCGATCGGCACCGGAGTGCGCCGAGTTGAAGCGCTGGTGGGTGCTGACGCCTATCAGTTCCTTGCTCGCGAGCATGTGCTCGTCAATCGCCTGACCGAGCTCCTCAAGGTTCCTGCAGATCAACTTCCTGATCGAATCGAACGCACGATTGCCTCGCTGAAGACCGCCGAGCGCGATCTGGAGAAGGTTCGCAAATCGCAGTTGTCGGCCAGTGTCGATGATGTGATCGGTGCCGGTGAGCAGATAGGTCCGATTCGCGTGTGGGCCTTCCAAGCCCCGGTGGGGATGGATGCGGGGCAATTGCGAGAGGTTGTGGTGCAGGTCAAGGGCCGCAATCGATCCGAGATTCCCGTGGTGCTCTTTGGGACCGTGGTCGCAGATGGCAAAGTCTCGGCCATTGCCGCCGCCAATGAGCGGGCCATTGAGCTGGGCGTCGGAGCAAATCTTCTGCTGGGAGCAGCATTGCCGCATCTGGATGGTCGCGGCGGCGGCAAGCCCGACCTTGCTCAGGGCGGTGGCAACAATCCGGCTGGAGTTGGCGCAGCCATCGAGGCCGTGCAGGCGATCATCGCCGCGAAGGTGTCAGGCTGACTGTGCCCGCCGGCGTGCTCCTTGCCTGCGATGTCGGCACTGTGCGCATCGGCGTAGCGCGAAGCGACGCGGGTCAGGTCCTTGCTGTGCCGCTCGACAGCGTGCCGGCAGGAGACTCAGCAGTCTCCCAAGTGCTTGCATTGATCGACGAGTATTCGGCGGTGGAGATCATTGTGGGGCTTCCGCTGAAGATGGATGGCACAGAAGGCGCATCCGCGGACATGGCCCGCCAGTGGGCAGCGCAACTCGAAGGCACCACCGAGGTTCCCGTCCGATTGGTCGACGAACGCCTCACGACTGTGCAGGCTCAACGTGGCTTGCATGCGGCCGGCCGGACGGTGAAGAACTCACGCTCTGCCATCGACAGCGCTTCAGCGGTCGTGCTGCTGCAGTTCGTCTTGGAGAGCCGGGCGAAGCGATGACGCGTCGCAATCGGCTGATCACCTTGGTGGTCTCAGTTGTCGCCCTGCTGGCACTGCTCCTGGTGTTTGTCACCAGCCGCGGCGGAAGTGACTTCTCCGGGCCGGGTTCGGGCGAGGCTGTCGTGATCGTTGTGCGTGGCGATTCCCTGTCGGGCATTGCCAACACCTTGGTAGCGGCTGGAGTGGTGGCCTCTGACACGGCGTTTCTTGATGCTGCCAAGTCCAATGACAAGGCCCAGACCATCGGACCTGGCCGGTACACCCTGCGCCAGCAGATGAGCGGCGAAGGTGCGCTTGAGTTGATGCTCGATCCGAAATCGCGCGCGGACAGCCGACTCGTGCTTCCCGAAGGCCTACGCCTTTCGCAGAGCATCGACGCTTCATCTGAGGCAACGGGAATCCCGAAGGAGGCCTTCGACGACGCCTTGGCAGAGCCCGAGAGTCTGGGGATCCCTGCCTGGGCGGGAGATATGCCAGAGGGCTTGCTCTTTCCGGCGAGCTACGACCTTGCGGGTGACGAAACGGCAAGTGCTGTGCTGAAGATGCTCGTTGAGCGCTTCAATCAGGAAAGCCGTGACCTTGATCTGGAGAGTCGGTCAGCAGCTCAACAGTTGGATCCATACAGCGTCGTGATCATCGCGTCGATGATCCAGGCTGAGGGGCACCCCGCCGACTACGCCAAAGTGGCCAGGGTGATCTACAACCGCCTTGATGCGGACATGCCCTTGCAACTGGACTCAACAGTCGCCTACGGCCTTGGGATCACCCAGATCAGTCTCACAGCCGATCAACTCAAGAGCGACACTCCCTACAACACCTACGTCAACAGGGGTCTGCCGCCAACGCCCATTAACTCACCGGGAACTGCAGCGATTGAGGCAGCCCTTGCCCCCGCGAAGGGAAGGTGGTTGTACTTCGTCACGGTGAATCCCGATACCGGCGAGACCAGGTTTGCCCGCAATTACCAGAAATTCCTGCGAGACAAGGCTGTGTTGCAGGAATACCTCAGGAATCAGGGTTGAGGGGGTGAAGCGTGCCGCGGTGCTCGGGTCGCCGATCGCCCACAGTCTGAGTCCAGCTCTGCACCGAGCTGCCTATGCCGCCCTTGACCTTGATTGGACCTACGAGGCGATCGAAGTCCAGGAGAGCGAGCTTCAAGCATTTCTTGAGCAACTTGATGACACGTGGGCCGGACTTTCACTGACCATGCCACTGAAGGAGGTGGCAATTGGCCTGTGCACGGAGGTGGATTCCACGGCATTGACCATCAGATCGGTGAACACTCTGCTGCCAACTGAAGCTGGCTGGTTGGGCACGAACACTGATGTCACGGGAATTGTTCGCTCGTTGGAGGAGATTGGTCTTCAATCCAGGCTCCCGTCCGCCCTCATCCTGGGAGCGGGCGCCACTGCTCGCAGTGCAATCGCAGCATTGGCACAGATGCAGGTGCAGACCCTCGGATTGACCGCCCGCCGACCTGAGCAGGTCGCCGAATTGATCCAACTGGCTCAGTCATTCGACATCGCGGCGACTGCCGTGGATTGGCTGCCGAGGCCAGAAAGCCTCGACGTCGCTTTGGTCATCAGTTCACTGCCTGGAGATGCAGGCGCAAGCTGGGCCCAGGTGGCCGGAACGACATCTGCGGCGCTCCTGGATGTGGCCTACCACCCATGGCCAACGCCACTTGCTGCTGCCTGGCCCAACGCCCGGATAGCAAGTGGAAGATCCATGCTGTTGTGGCAGGCGGTAGAGCAGGTCCAGCTCATGACAGGTCGGCACGCACCAGTGGATGCGATGCGCGCTGCTCTCAACTGATCAGCGTGCCGACGCTGCAATTGGCGATCTGACAGGATTGGGGCATGGTGCGTTGGCTGACTGCGGGTGAATCGCATGGTCCAGCCCTTGTAGCGATCGTCGAAGGCCTGCCTGCGGGTATCGAAGTGACCTCCGAGGATATTTCGGTGGAGTTGCAAAGGCGTCGACTTGGCGTTGGACGCGGCGCCCGAATGAAGTTCGAGAAGGACGAGGTCCGCATCATCGGCGGCATCCGCCACGGACTCACCTTGGGCGGCCCGGTGGCAATCGAGGTTGGCAACACCGAGTGGCCCAAGTGGCAGGTCGTCATGTCCCCGGATCCGGTGGATGCCGATGAGTTGGCCAGCCTTGCCCGCAACGCGCCATTGACCCGGCCACGCCCCGGACATGCGGATCTTGTCGGCATGCAGAAGTACGGCTTCCTTGATGCCCGGCCGATTCTTGAGCGGGCGAGTGCGCGCGAGACAGCAGCACGAGTAGCACTCGGCGCCGTGGCCAAGGCATTCCTGCGCCAGATTGCAGATATTGAGGTCTTCAGCCACGTGGTTCGCATCGGTTCGGTCGCTGCGCCGGAGGGGCTGCTTCCCACCCCGGCTGATCTGGCTGCCATCGATGAGGATCCCGCTCGCTGCTTTGATCCGACTTCCGCCGCAGCGATGGAGGAAGAGGTGAGCCTGGCTCATCGTGAAGGCGACACCCTGGGCGGTGTGGTGGAAGTCATCGCCACGAACTTGCCTCCGGGCCTGGGCAGCCATGTGCACTGGGACCGCCGCTTGGATTCCAAATTGGCCGCTGCCCTCATGGGCATCCAGGCGATCAAGGGGGTCGAGATCGGCGACGGCTTCGGGCTTGCTGCTGTTCGTGGAAGCGACGCTCAGGACGAGATCATCGCGGGGGAGTCGGGGCTTGAGCGCACCTCGGGCAAATCCGGCGGCACCGAGGGTGGCATGTCGACAGGTGAGACCCTTCGGGTGCGCGCAGCCATGAAGCCGATCTCGACGATTCCGCGTGCTCTGCGCACAGTTGATGTGGCAACGGGGCAAGCTGCACCGGCCATCAATCAGCGTTCCGATGTCTGTGCAGTTCCTGCTGCAGGTGTGGTCGCCGAGGCAATGGTCGCTCTGGTCCTGGCCGATGCGATCACTGAGAAGTTCGGTGGCGACAGCGTGGCCGAGACCAAGCGAAACGTGCAGACCTATCTCGACAACCTGACGATCCGATGAGTCCGGTGGCGGTACTGGTGGGTGCCCCCGGAGCTGGCAAGTCAACGGTAGGCAAGCGACTTGCTGCTGCTCTGGGCCTTGAGTTCGCCGACGTGGATGCGCTCATCGAATCCGAGGCTGGAATGTCGGTCTCGGACATCTTCGTCACTCTGGGCGAACCCGAATTTCGCGCGAGGGAACGGTCAGCTATCGCCACTGCCTTGCGTGACTGTAACGGCGTCATCGCTCTCGGTGGCGGTGCGATCCTGAACCCGTTGACTCGTGAAGCCTTGAAGGGCACCCAGGTCATCTGGCTGCAAGTGGATATTGCCTCGGCCACGAGTCGGGTTGGCATGAACACCGCGCGCCCGCTCCTGATCGGCAACGTGCGCGGGAAGATGGCCGAGCTCATGGCCGAACGAGCCCCCCTCTACGAAGAAGTCAGCACGATCACGGTGAATACAAGCGGCCGCAAGGTTCGCGAGGTGGTCGATGAGCTCGTTGCGCTGCTCAAGGCTGGGGGCGTCGATGATTAGTCGACGCATTCGCGTTGTTGCAGAGCGCGAGTATGAGGTCGTCATCGGCCGCAGCATCCTGCCCGAACTTGCTGGTCTGGTCGAAGGCTCTACGCGTATCGCGCTCGTTCATGCGCCGACGCTGAAGCAACGAGCTGCAAGCATCGAATCGATGTTGGCCGAGTTGGGGTATGTGGTGCTTGCCATCCAACTCCCCGATGCTGAAGCCGCCAAGACCAGCGAGGTGCTTGCCCAGTGCTGGGCGCAATTGGGCGCCGCGGGATTCACGCGCAACGACACGATCATCGGCCTGGGCGGCGGCGCGACGACTGATCTGGCCGGGTTCACGGCCGCCACCTGGCTGCGCGGCATCCGATTGGTGCATGTGCCAACAACAGTGCTCGGCATGGTGGATGCCGCTGTCGGTGGCAAGACGGGCATCAACACGGCCGCTGGCAAGAATCTCGTGGGCGCCTTCTACAGCCCTGTCGGCGTGATCTGCGATGCGGATCTGCTGGAGACACTGGATCAAAGCGACATCAATGCGGGCCTGGCTGAGGTGGTGAAAGTCGGGTTCACCTCTGACCCGGAGATTCTTCGCATTCTTCAGACTGATCTCGTGGCTGCAACCGATCCGACAAGTGATGTCATGCTCGACCTCATTGCTCGTGCCGTTCAGGTCAAGGCCACCGTTGTGAGCGCAGATTTCCGAGAGACACGGGCGGGGGCCGCGCTCGGGCGAGAGGTCCTGAATTACGGTCACACTCTTGGTCACGCTGTGGAAAATCTCGAACAGTATTCGTGGCGGCACGGTGCAGCGATCAGCGTCGGCATGTGCTTCGTGGCCGAGCTGGCTCGGCTCGGAGGGCGTTTGAGTCCCCAGGATGCAGCCCTGCATTTTGAGATTCTTGCCAGCCTTGGTCTGCCGACTTCATATCCCTCCGGTCACTGGCCGGAACTGATCCATGCCATGGGGCTGGACAAGAAGGCGCGTGGTTCGGTGATCCGATTCGTCGTGCTCGATGCCATTGGTTCTCCCGAATCTTGGGACGGGCCGGACGCAGAGCTCCTTGAAGCGGCGTATACGGCGATTGCACGCTGAAGATCCACACGGCTTCGCATTAGTCTTGGGCCATGTCCCGAACGGTGCTCGTGCTCAATGGTCCGAACCTGAACAGGCTTGGCGTGCGCGAGCCTGATGTGTATGGGCACACCACTTTCGAGCAGTTGAGTCAGATGTGTCGGGATGCGGCTGCGTCCCATGGCTTCGCTGCAGAGGTTCGGCAGACCAATGACGAGGCCCAGTTGATCAATTGGCTTCATGAGGCTGCCGACCAGGGCTGGCCAGTGGTGCTGAATCCTGCTGCATTCACGCACTACTCCTACGCTCTTCGTGATGCGTGCGCGATGCTGACCGAGCCTTTGATCGAGGTTCACCTGTCCAATCCGGCCGCTCGCGAGGAGTTTCGTCATAACTCCGTGATTTCGGGTGTCGCCACGGGAACGATTGCCGGCTTCGGGGTTGATTCGTACCTTCTGGCCCTGGAGCAGATCGCCAGAATGGGCTAGCGGGTCTGGCGAGTGACCCTGGTCGGGTCGAGGGCTGAGTAAGATCATGCGACCCTTGATTTGACGTACATCTGGAGTGATTCGCGTGGCAACCTCGAACGACCTGAAGAACGGCCTTGTCCTGAACATCGACGGACAGTTGTGGACCGTCATTGAGTTCCAGCACGTCAAGCCGGGCA
>DNXA01000057.1 GCA_003506065.1 Actinomycetota bacterium | reverse complement strand
GCGTCGTCTTCAACCACAAGCACGCGCGTCATGGAGTTGAACCCAGTTCTTGAGCAGCCAGAGGGATAGACATCACCATGGTGAGCCCGCCACTTGGCGTGTCCTCCACCTGAATCGTGGCACCCACGGCCTCGGCCAAGCCTCTGGCAACCGCAAGCCCCAGTCCGACTCCAGAGCCAGCTGGTGCGTCACCGAGACGCTGAAATGGCAGAAACATCCGTGCACGATCATCGATCGCCACACCCGGCCCTCGATCAATGATGCGCAACTGCAAACGATCCTCGGGCACAACAGCAGCACAGATGCGCACCGGCACACCCGCCGGCGAATGCTGGACCGCATTCTCCACAAGATTGGCGACGGCCCGTTCCAGCAGACCGGCATCGGTCTTGATCAGCGGCAGCGACTCATCGGTCTCATCCACGACTGATTCATCAAGCACCCCACGGAGCGCTTGGTGCAAGACCTCCTCCAGCGAGACTTCATCGAGTATCGGTCGCACACTGCCTGTCTGAAGCCGACTGAGATCAAGGAGATTGGACAACAGGGAATCCAAACGATCAGCCGCCTCATCAGCATTCTGCAACAAGACTTCCTGGTCTGCTCTGGGAAGCTCGATGGATCGATCTCTGAGTGTGGCGATCGAGGCCTTGATACCTGACAGTGGAGTGCGCACATCATGAGAAACCGCAGTCAGCAGTGCTGTGCGAATCGCATCAGACTCTTGCAGTCGAGCTGCATCGGCTGCAAGAGCAGTCAGCCGATTGCGGTCAAGCACGGCCGCTGCCTGTGCTGCGAAGGCATCAAGCATCCGACGATCCGAAGCTGGCAGGGGCGAGCCAGAAAGGGCCATCACCAAGCCAGGTCCGGCATCAACGGCAACATCCGCTTCATCGACGCTTCGAGGCGGAAACTCGCCCGACACTTCGATGACCGACATCGCCCGACCGTCTGACTCGAAAAGGGCAGCGCTGCGCATGCCGAATGTCTCGCAAGCTTGATCGAGCAAGGCCCGCACACCGTTGTCTCGCCCTAGCACTCCGACCGACAACGAGGCAAGCACATTGGCCTCGGCCCGACGCTTACCCGCCTCCTGGGCCAAAGTGGCGCTTCGATCAACGATGGTGGCGATGACAGCAGCAACCAGAGCGAACGCGAGGATGGCGAAAGCGTTCTGCGGCTCCGCGATGGTGAAACTGCCTACCGGTTCCACGAACTCGTGATTGACCAATAGGCCTGCGACCACGGCCGTGACGATTGCCGGGAGCAGGCCACCAACGAGCGACGATGCCACGACACCAAGGAGGAATGCGAGCAGCACCGTTGAAAGGCTGAGCGAATCCGCAAACGGCAGCAGCAAGGCTGTGAGCAGGACCGGAATCAATGGAGCCAGGATCCATGCGAGTATTCGGCGAGTGGGTGCCCGCCGCGGAGTGCGCAGGCTCGTTCGGCGCTTGCCTGCCCGCTCGTGACTCACGACGTGTACATCGATTTCGCCAGAGTCGCGCACGATCTCATCTACCGCACTTGGCCGCATGACCCGGGTCAGCCGATTGCGGCGCGAAGCTCCCACCACAACTTGCGTGCCATTGACCGATCGTGCAAATTCAAGGATGGTCAAGGCGACATTCTCGCCAACAACCGTGTGAAAACTCCCACCAAGGTCCTCGGTGAGCTGGCGCAGCCGAGCGACCGAATCGGGGCTTGCTCCAATCGTGCCGTCAGCGCGCACAATGTGCACTGCCACGAGCGCCCGACCTGCGATGCGCCCGGAAATGAGCGCCCCACGCCTCAGCAGAGTTTCGCCTTCAGCTCCGCCAGTCAGCGCTACGACAATTCGAGTGCGTGCCGCCCAAGTCTCTTTAATGCCGTGGTCAGCTCGATAGCGCTCTAGCCCCTCTTCCACTCTGTCCGCAAGCCACAGCAGCGCCAATTCGCGCAGTGCCGTCAGATTTCCGACTCGGAAATAGTTTCCAAGTGCGGCATCAACCTTTTCAGGTGCATACACATTGCCATGAGCCATCCGTCGTCGAAGTGACTCAGGACTCATATCGACCAGTTCAATCTGGTCTGCCGCTCGCACGACGGCATCGGGAATCGTTTCACGTTGCTTCACGCCTGCGATCTGCTCGACAACGTCATTCAGCGATTCCAGATGCTGGATATTGACCGTTGAGATCACGTCGATCCCGGCTTCCAGTAGTTCGTTGATGTCCTGCCAGCGCTTGGTGTTCCGCGAGCCCGGGACATTCGTGTGGGCGAGCTCATCGACCAATGCGACCTGTGGGTGTCGGGCGAGGATGGCATCGAGATCCATCTCTTCGAACTGCGTCCCGCGGTAGTCGATGACGTGCCGTGGAATCACCTCCAGATTGGCCAGCATGGACGCGGTGTGGCGTCTGTCATGCGTCTCGACGACGCCCACGACGACATCCGTGCCGCGTTCCAGCCGCCTGTGAGCCTCACCCAACATGGCATAGGTCTTGCCAACCCCCGGAGCGGCTCCGAGGTAGATGCGTAGCTTTCCTCGAGTCACCCCATCATTGTTACGCACAATAGGTGCGCACTCCCTGAAGCCGACGGGAGGCGCCAGTTGCGGCTCACGTCAATTGCTCAAGGGCCAGATTGAGTTCGAGCACATTGACGCGAGGCTCCCCAATGAATCCGAGGAAGCGCTGTTGAGTGTGTTCATCCACAAGCATGGCCACTGTTGCAGGGGCCAGCCTACGTGCTGAGGCAACGCGTTGTACCTGCAGTTGGGCATATTCCGGGCTGATGTGCGGATCAAGTCCACTACCACTCGCTGTGACGGCGTCCGCGGGAATTGACTTCAGATCAACGCGATCAGTCGCCGCTATCGTCGCCTTGCGCTCGGCAACGGCCTCTACCAGGGCGGGATTGTCCGCTGCCAAGTTGGAGCCACTACTCGCTAGTGCGTCATAGCCATCACCGGCTGCTGAAGGACGAGGGAGGAACCACTTGTCGCCCTCAAAGCTCTGCCCGATGAGCGATGAGCCAACGACTTCACCTGACGCATTGGTCAGCATGGAGCCGCCGCTTGCATTGGGTGCGAGTTGCGCGATGACGAAAATGGCTAAGGGATAGGCAATGCCGAGGATCACGGTCATCACGATGAGGAAGCGCAAGGCCACAAAGGCCTGACGAATGCTGGCATTCATAGGTTCACCCGATTCCTGGGATTTGTGAGATGACGAGATCAAGCAGTTTGATGCCGATGAAGGGGACAATGATTCCGCCCAAGCCGTAGATCCACAGATTGCGACTGAGCAGCTTCGAAGCACTTGCCGGCCGGTATCTGACACCGCGAAGGGCTAGCGGAATCAGCACGACGATGATGAGCGCGTTGAACACGACCGCCGAGAGAATTGCTGAGTTCGGACTCGACAGGTGCATGACATTCAGCGACTCGAGTCCTGGATAGGCGACGATGAACATCGCCGGAATGATCGCGAAGTACTTTGCGATGTCATTCGCGACAGAGAACGTGGTGAGTGCGCCTCGAGTGATCAGCAACTGCTTGCCGATTTCGACGATGTCAATGAGTTTCGTGGGATTGGAATCCAGATCCACCATGTTTCCCGCCTCCTTCGCGGCGGAAGTTCCGGTGTTCATTGCTACGCCGACATCGGCCTGAGCCAAGGCAGGCGCGTCATTGGTGCCATCACCGGTCATCGCGACAAGTCGCCCGCCCTCCTGCTCACGCTTGATCAGCGCCATCTTGTCCTCTGGCGTCGCCTCGGCCAGAAAGTCGTCAACGCCAGCTTCCTCAGCGATGGCGCGCGC
>DNXA01000240.1 GCA_003506065.1 Actinomycetota bacterium | reverse complement strand
GCCAACGCAAGCAAGCACGAGGGCGAGCCGATGAGTGGGCAGGCGCGGAGAGATTTCCGTGCCATGGGTGCGGCGTGCAGCGTATTGGTGTTCGCTCCGCAAGCAGCTGAAGGGCTCTGCGCAGTTGCAGCGACACGTGTTGAACTGCTCGAACAGTCGTGGTCACGCTTTCGCGAGTCGAGCGAATTGAATCGGCTCAACGCACGTGCAGGAACTGGCCCAGTAGTGGTCAGTTCGGATTTGCTGTCACTCGTTTGGCACATGAAGAGGGCTTGGGAATTGACGGATGGCCTGTTCGATCCAACGATGCTCGCGCAGATCAAGGCGGCAGGTTACGACGCCGACTTTGCAACAGTGATCGCTCGCGATGCGATTGCGTCTGCGCGAATCTGGGCTGCTCCCTATCGTTCATCTGCAATGGCAGAGGTGGTCGTTGATCTGGAGCCCAGCACTGTTCAACTACCACGGGACATCGGGCTTGATCCAGGAGCCATTGGCAAGGGGCTTGCGGGGGACATCATTTCCACAGAGATGATGTCTGCGGGCGCCACAGGGGTGCTCATCGATCTCGGTGGTGACATCGTGATGGCTGGAAGGCCTGGCGACGAGGATTCCTGGGCCATTGCAGTGGAGGATGAACGCCATCCAGATGATGGACGTGAGCCGAGGGTGGTGCACTTCGATCCCGATGAGGATGCAAGTGCGATTGCCACCTCGTCAACCCTGTACAGGCGTTGGGCAGGCGGAGCTCGACACCATGTCATTGATCCACGAACCGGTGATGTCGCCAACCCAGAGATCGTGCAGGCGACGGTGTGGTGCGGAGCAGGTTGGCTGGCTGAGGTCAGTGCGACTGCGGCCTTGCTGATGCCTAAGGATCAGGCGGTGGACTGGCTGCAGGAGCACCAGCGCGGATTTGCAGTCATGACTCCAGACCAATCGTTCAGTTCGCTTGTTGGAGCAAGTCGTGGCTAGCGTCGCGTGGACTTGGATTGGCATCCGCGCAAGCGGCGTCACCGCATGGGGTCTGCTCACGGCCGTGGTCCTGTGGGGAATCCTGCTGCGCACTCGACTGCTTGGACACGCAGCATCGCCGACTCGATTGCTTGATCTGCATCGATGGCTGGGGGCATCGGCCTTGGGCTTTCTGGCCTTGCACATGTTCCTACTGCTCGTGGATCCGTACCTGCCGTTCAGTTTCGGTCAGATTCTCATCCCTGGACTGTCCTCTTGGGAGCCACTTGCAGTGGCCTTTGGCATCTGTGCGTTCTGGTTGCTGATTCCTGTGTCAATCATCGGAAGGCTTCGGCCACGAATGGCGAACTCGGGCGCGAAGCTCTTTCAGCGCAGCCATTGGCTCGCATATGCGGCCTGGCCGATGGCAACCGCGCACTATGTGCTCGCGGGCACCGATGCTCTGACGCAGTGGTCGATTGCCATCCTCATTGCTGGCACTGCCCTGCTCGTGATGGGCCTGTTGGCCCGCGGATTCGTGCCAGCTCCTGGACCTACGCGCGCAGCAGGTTCGGTCGTGCTGCGCTAGAGGGCAAGTACGGGGACTGCCTGCCCGCGAGACCTGATGCTGGGAGCAATGACTGCCACACCATCTGCGTTGGCCCATTGCGCCAACCGCGCAAAGCCGTGCGGCAGGGTCCGAGCAATGACATTGGCGCCAGAGGTGTCCAGCTCCACAGGTACCAGGCGAGTGTCATCCGGGTAGTCACCTGCTTCGACATCGTCGACAAGCACGGCTTGCACAGCGGATTCCTGGCCTGCCCCTCGCAGCGCTCGCAGCAGCGGCCGCACGATCGTGACAAGTCCAGCCAGTGCTGCAGCAGGCTCGCCGGGAAGCCCGATTACGAATCGCTCATCGGGCAATCGTGCGAGGAGCATTTGCGCGCCAGGCGAGACAGCAACTCCATCGATGAGCCAATGCGCGCCAAGATCGCGCAGTACTTCGCGCACATGGTTGTCCGGTGTGGGTGACGTGGATCCGGTCGTGATGAGCACGTCCACATTTGCATCGGCGATGTGCTCGCGCAGCAAGTGGGCGGTGTCGGGTGCGCGCATTGGCGGATGCGCGCGCGCACCCTGTCTGCCCGCGAAATCTGCAACTGCATCTCCGAGGGCATCGCGCACGCGCCCATCGCGAGGAAGTCCGTGCGACAACAAGCTTCGCCCGAGAACCAAGGTCCCCACTACGGGGGGACGAATGATGTGGAGACTGTCGTGCCCGGCAGCGGCCGCCAGAGCGAGCACCGATGAGTTCGCAAGCCGGCCTGGAGGCACCAGACTTGCTCCATTGCTTGACCGGGCGGCCTGGCGGATGATCCCCGAACCGAGGGCGGGCCGAGCCGACTCGTCGACAACTCCCGTGAGCTCGTCCAGAGCGATCACCACGATCGTGCCGTCGGCTGCCCGTCGAATGTCAGCACGGTTTGAGTTCAGTACTGCATCGGTGTGGAGTGCAACAGGCTCGCCGGCCCGCAATGCTCGGCATTCTCCCGGGCGCAGCCGATCTTCATCGACTGCCAGCCAAGGTCCCTCACCGCAGATCGCGTAGCCATCGAATTCAGCTGAATCGGTCGGGGGATCGTCGAAGAGCAGGGCCAGTGCGCGCCCAAGGATGTTTCCACCGGCCTCGTCGAGACGCGCTGAGACGACGGGCAGTGGACGGCCAGCGGTCATCGCAACCTGCACCGCCTGAGTCCACGCCAGCACACCATCGAGTCCGTAGCTGCTCATATGTGAAGAACAGTACGGGCAGCTCAGTCCGCTTTGCTGCTAGTCGTCCTCATCCTCGTGCTCATCCACATGCTCGTCCTCGTACTCGTGCTCCTCGTGCTCAAGCTCGGGCTCGTCTTCAGCTGATGGCTGGCTCGACGGAGTCCGCTTGGCCTGCGGCTTGGCAGTGGCTGGCCTGGCTGACCCTTCCGGCACGCCTGCGACGGTCTGGCCGCTGTCGGCGGTGCTGCCTGCGGCGGGGCTGCTCAAGTCGGGAGTCGCCGCCAAAGAAGGAAGATCCGTCGCTGGGGGCAGAAGGACGATTGAGTTCGACGTCGGAGTTGTCTGTGTGGCATTCAC
>DNXA01000136.1 GCA_003506065.1 Actinomycetota bacterium | reverse complement strand
TCATCGCATCGGCGAGTCTCTTGTAGGCCTCAAGCCGCAAGCGCTCATGTCCGATGTAGTCATGCGGGATGTGTGCCTCGATCGGCAGTTCCACGCGCATCTCAGCGTGCTCCACTGCCGACTCTCCCTTGTGCTCGGCGAGTGCTTCGCCAACAAGACGCACGTAGAGGTCGAAGCCGACATCGGCGATGTGCCCGCTCTGCTCTCCCCCGAGCAGATTCCCGGCTCCGCGGATCTCAAGATCCCTCAATGCGATCTGCATGCCCGATCCCAGATCGGTGTGCTGGGCGATCGTCGCCAGTCGCTCGTGGGCTGTCTCCGTCATCGGCTTCTCGGGGTTGTACAGGAAGTAGGCGTAGGCCCGCTCACGGCCTCGACCCACCCGACCTCTCAGCTGATGCAGCTGTGAGAGCCCGAACATGTCGGCTCGATCCACGATCAAGGTATTGGCATTGGCGATGTCGATGCCGGACTCCACGATGGTCGTGCAGACCAGGACGTCGACCGACCGCTCCCAGAAGTCCACGATGACGCTCTCCAGCGCTTGTTCACCCATTTGGCCATGTGCGGTGGAGATCCGCGCCTCGGGCACCAGATCGCGCAGTCGGCTGGCAACCCGCTCGATTGAGTCCACCCGGTTGTGCACGAAGAAGACCTGACCGTCACGAAGCAACTCTCGACGGATTGCTGCCGAGATCTGCTTGTCGTCATAGGGCCCGACGAAGGTGAGCACCGGATGACGTTCCTCCGGCGGAGTCTGAATCACCGACATCTCACGAATTCCTGTGACGGCCATCTCGAGGGTGCGCGGGATCGGCGTTGCCGACATTGCGAGCACATCAACGTTGGAACGCAAGGCCTTCAGGTGCTCCTTGTGCTCAACACCGAACCTCTGCTCCTCATCGAGGATCACCAGGCCTAGATCCTTGAAGCGAACATCAGGCGTGAGCAAACGATGGGTACCGATCACCACATCGACAGTGCCATCGGATACACCAGCCAGAACAGCCTTGGCCTCTTTGTCAGTGTTGAAGCGCGACAGCGCTCCGACCTGGATTGGAAAGGATCCGTACCGCTCGCTGAAAGTCGACACGTGCTGCTGCACGAGCAGGGTCGTGGGCACAAGCACGGCAACCTGCTTGCCGTCCTGCACTGCTTTGAACGCCGCACGCACCGCGATTTCTGTCTTTCCGTATCCGACATCTCCACAAATCAGGCGATCCATGGGGATCGCCCGCTCCATGTCTGCCTTGACCTCGTCAATGCACATCAGCTGATCGGGAGTCTCGACGTAGGCGAATGCATCTTCAAGCTCGCGCTGCCATGGCGTATCGGGTCCGTAGGCATAGCCCACGGACGCTTGGCGTGAGGCATACAGCCGAATCAGCTCGCCGGCGATCTCCTTGACCGCCTTGCGCGCCCGACCCTTGGTCTTCTGCCAGTCAGCGCCGCCGAGGCGATGGACACTGGGCATCTCTCCACCGACATACTTCGTGACGCCATCGAGTTGATCAGTGGGCACGAACAGACGGTCAGCTGGTTGGCCTCGCTTGCTTGCTGCGTATTCAAGAACCAGGTACTCGCGGGTTGCCCCGCCCACCTCGCGCTGAACCATCTCGATGTATCTGCCAACGCCGTGCTGCTCATGCACCACAAAATCACCGGCGACCAGCGTGAGGGGGTCGATGGCCCTGCGACGTCGCGAAGGCAGCTTGCGCATGTCCTTGGTCGAGGCCCGCTGCCCGACAAGATCACGCTCGGTGATCACGATCAGCGAGCTCTCGGGGGCCACGAAGCCATGCTCCAAGGAGCCCACAGTGACCGTCACAACAGAAGGGGCAGGGGTCTGCAACAAGGACTCCACAAAGACGCAGGCCACGCCCTCTGTCGCCAGCGATTCAGCCAGACGCTCCGCTGATCCGTGACCTTCGCTCACGAGCACGACAGCTTGACCCGCAGTGGTCCACTTGCGCATGTCCTCAATTGCTCTGGCGACCTCACCGCGGTAGATCTCCAGCCCTGACGCAGCGACAGACATGCCGGCATCAAGATCCAGCGATTCATCCATGAACAAAGGCGTGAGCTCACACCACGGCAATTCACGATGCAAGGCCTGATCGCGCACTTCATCAAGTGAGAAGAAGTTCGATCTGGACAGATCAATCGGGGCCTTGTTGCCCACCGTCGCGTTATGCCAGGACGCAGCAAGGAACTCGTCAGCCGTGCGCACCAGATCATGCGCCCGCGTGCGCACTCGCTCCGGATCCAGGACCACCACCGATGTCGATTCAGGCAGGAAGGAGATCAGTGGTTCAACGGAATCGGTCAGTACCGGAATCAGGGCTTCCATGCCGTCCACGGCCACGCCCTCGGCGAGCTGCGCACAGATGTCATGAAGCGACGGGTTCTCCTGAGCGAGCTTGGCGGCCCGAGCCCGCACCGACTCAGTCAGCAGGAGCTCGCGCACAGGCGGGGCGAACAGGCCATCGGGCGCGTTGTCCAAGGAGCGCTGGTCGGTCACCGTGAAGGTGCGAATCTCCTCAACCGCATCGCCCCAGAACTCCACCCGCAAGGGATGCTCGGAGTTGGGTGGGAAAACATCGAGAATGCCGCCGCGTACTGCAATCTGACCGCGCCGTTCAACCAGATCCAGGCGTTCATAGCCCAGCTCGACAAGGCGGCGGACCAGGGCGGAGAGGTCGTAGTCATCGCCGACCCGAAGCCGCACCGGCGCGACCTGTCCCAGCCCGCCCGCGATCGGCTGCACAACAGCGCGAATTGACGCCACGACAACGTCAATCGAGCGCAGGAGTGGGTCGGCCTCATCTGGATGGGCAAGCCGACGAAGGATGGCAACGCGCCGACCAATGGTGTCCGAGGAAGGCGACATTCGCTCATGCGGAAGGGTTTCCCACGATGGCAGCACAGCAATCTCGAGCCCGGGAACCAGGCCTCGCACCGTGGAAGCCAGATCTTCGGCCTCCTGGCCCGTGGCGGTGATAACCAGCAAGCGACGTTGCGCACCAACAGGTTTCGGCCCAGCGAGCAACGCAGCAAGGATCGGTTGAACAGCACGCGGCGAAGCAATTCTTCCGCCAGCAAATGCCTGTTGGCGGACAGCGCGAAATGAGTCAGCCCGCGCGACTGTCTCGAGTAATCCGCTGAGAGTCACCCGCGTGCAGCCTCCGCGAGCACATCGCGCACGTAATCAACGATCAATGGGTGACACACGAGAAGATTCGGCACCCACGGCGGCATGTGATTGAACTCGATCTCATCGCCATTGATATGCGAGGGCACGAAGCCGTAGTGCCGCGCAACGCCATAGGGGGCTGCGACATCCCATTCGTAGAAACCACTGTCGTGCACGTAGATCTCTGCACGTCCCGAGACCAGCTCGTTGACTTTCGCACCGACCGAGCCGACATCCATGAGTTCCACGCCGTGCTCATTCAGCCCCGCTTTGGCCAATCGCTCGCCGAGGGTGGCCAAAGTGCGACCGAGGTTGGCAGGCGGACGAGTGCGCGAGGCCACGACGCGCACCGGGCGATCAGTGGGAAAGGCTGGCTCCGCGGAGACTTCGTCAAGCATCGAACGACAGATTCCCTGCGCCGGCAGGTCAACAGTGCAGGCCGACAGGCGCTTCAGTGCTGGTTCCCACAGCGCCACATGCACGGCGAAATCCCAACGACCTTGGCCGTACTCCCAAGTCCCATCAAGCGGGTCGACAATCCAGAGCCTGCTGGCATCGAGGCGGTCGGCATTGTCGGCACCTTCTTCGCTCAGCAATGCATCCTGCGGTCGGTGCTGTCCCAAGGCGTCAGCCAGGAGTTCGTGTGCGACGCGATCACCTTGCTTGCGCAGGGCATCGGCCTGCTCCTTGTCGCCTGCATCCAGCGGCCCATAGGACTCTCGGAGTTCGAGCAGCAACGTGCCTGCTTGCTTCGCAATGAGCAAGGAGAGCTCCGCGTCACTGAGGTTGGTCATCTCGTCCTCCATTGAATTGATTCTGCGCCTGCTCAACGCCCCGCAGCACCAGTGTCTCCACAGCATCTGCACAGCGAGTCACAACTTCAGGAACCTCGCTGCGCTCCGTGCCCGCGAATGGCTTCAGCACAAACTCGGCGGGATCCTGCCGGCCAGGCGGCCGACCGATGCCAAATCGAACACGGGCGAACTCACCAGAACCAAGTGAACTGCGCAGGCTCTTGAGGCCATTGTGCCCGCCATCCCCGCCACCGGATTTCACCCGCACCGTGCCAAGTGGAAGATCCAGTTCGTCATGCACGACGACGAGGCGACCAATGCCAATGTCGTAGAAGCTCATGAGAGCCTTCACCGGCCCCCCCGAGGAGTTCATGAACGACCACGGTTCGACCAGCACGACGCGTGCATCACTCCCCGGAGTTCCGATCCGACCCTCAAGAACGCCGGCCATCGCCCGCTTGTGTCGACCGATGGTGCCGCGCATTCGCGCGCCAAGCTCATCAACAACGAAGAACCCGGCGTTGTGGCGGGTGTTGGCGTACTCCGGACCAGGATTGCCGAGCCCGACAATCATCCAGGTCATCGACTACTCCGCTGGGGTTGCCTCTGCAACAGGCTCATCGAACTCGCCAGCGGCAGCAGCAATGCTGATTGCCTCTTCGGCAGCTTCCGCTGCGGCGACAGCAGCAGCGATATCGGCCACGGCCTCGTCATTGCGAGCCTGAGCCTCAGTGGCCGTGATGATGATGAGATCGACATGCTCGATGTAGCGCTTGACCGGCTCGCGCTGAATATCGCGCGGCTTGGCGATGATGGTCTTGCCATCGAAGCTCACCGAGAAGACGACGTGCGACTTGCGCAGCGCAAGATCAAGATCGTGGTTCGGAAGTGCGATGTGCACGAGCTCTGAACCCTGCCCGTAGAGCACGGCAGGAACCAAGCCTTCACGACGCAGGCGGCGCGCAGCACCCTTACCGAAATCTGAACGGGACTGGGCGGTGATGTCTACCTGTAACACGTGAAACTCCTCGATCGGTCGTCAGTCAGCCTCGGCAGAGCGCGATTGGGCGCTGACCTTCGTCGATCACGGTGCTGATTGGGCACCCTCGCCGAGGAGAGGCAAGATCGTATCAGTGCGAGGAGGCAGTTTCCGAATCCGGGTTGCCCTCAAACATGCTCGTGACCGAGCCATCGGTGAACACCTCAGTGATGGCCTGGGAGAGGATCGGCGCGATCGACAGCACCTTGAGCTTTGGGAACATCTTCTCTTCTGCGATCGGCAGGGTGTTGGTCACCACCACCTCTGTGATTCTCGAATTCTGCAGACGCTCGCGTGCTGGATCGCTCATGATTCCGTGCGTCGCAGCCACGATCACCTCGGCTGCTCCGTATTCGAACAGAGTCTCCGCAGCCTTCGCGATGGTGCCACCTGTGTCGATCATGTCGTCGACGATCACGCAGAGTCGATCACGGACATCGCCAACGACCTCGAGCACCTTGACCTGATTGGGCACATCGGGATCGCGGCGCTTGTGGATGATGGCCAGGGGCGCGCCGAGCACATCGGTCCACCGCTCAGCCACGCGAACGCGACCAGCGTCCGGCGAGACGACAGTGATGCGGCTGCGATCGAACCTGCTGGCCACATGGCGTGCCAGCAGTGGCAGCGAGAACAGGTGATCCACAGGTCCGTCGAAGAAGCCCTGAATCTGAGAGGTGTGGAGATCAACGGTCATCAAGCGGTCTGCACCAGCGGTCTTGAACAGATCGGCGATGAGCCGAGCTGAGATCGGCTCGCGGCCTCGGTGCTTCTTGTCCTGCCGGGCGTAGCCGTAGAAGGGCATGATCACCGTGATGCGCTTCGCGGAAGCACGCTTCAGCGCGTCGACCATGATCAACTGCTCCATGATCCACTTGTTGATCGGTTCGGTGTGGCTCTGCATGATGAAGGCATCGCAACCACGCACCGACTCCTGGAAGCGAACGAAGATCTCCCCGTTGGCGAAATCATAGGCCAAGGTGCGTCCCAATGGGATGCCCAGATTCTTGGCCACCTCTTCGGCCAGTTCAGGATGTGACCGTCCCGCGAGTAGCACCATGCGCTTTTGGTTAGGAACCACTTGCAGGGTCACCCTTCCTCCTGTTTTCTTTGCGCAGCCTCAGCTGCCTTGGCCGCGGGAGAACCTGGGCGTCGGCGAAGGACCCAGTCCAGAACATTGCGTTGCTGACCACGAGCGATGGCGATCGCTCCCGACGGTACATCTTCGGTGATGACAGACCCGGCAGCCGTGTAGGCCCCGTCGCCCACCGTAACTGGAGCCACGAGCATGGTGTCGCTGCCAATGCGCACATGCTTGCCGACAACAGTGCGGTGCTTCTCAATGCCGTCGTAGTTGCAGAAGACTGTGGCTGCTCCAATATTGGAGCCCTCGCCAATGTCGCCGTCGCCGACGTAGCTCAGGTGCGGAACCTTGGCGTCATCACCGAGATTGGAGTTCTTGATCTCCACGAAGGCACCCGCCTTGGTGTGGTTGCCCATGACGGTTCCCGGGCGCAGATAGGTAAATGGCCCCACGGCCGAATCAGCGCCAATCACCGCCAGTTGCGCCCAGGTATGGATGACAGTTGAGTTCTGTCCCACCTCACACGAAGCCAGCGTGGTGCCCGGCCCAATGCGCGCTCCACTGGCGACTGACGTCGGCCCGGTCATCGTTGTGTTGGGCAGGATGGTGACATCCGGCTCCAACTCGACATCAACATCAAGCCAGGTCGTTGCACTGTCCAGGATCGCAACTCCGCCACGCATCCACTGCTCATTGATGCGATCACGCATCACAGCGGCGGCTTCAGCCAATTGATAGCGATCGTTCACGCCGAGAATCTCACTGGGATTTGCACACAGCGACGCAGAGACCACTGCATCCTCAGCACGCAGCAGCCCGATGACATCGGTGAGGTACTCCTCGCCCTGCACATTGTCAGTGGTGACATTGGCGAGCAGGCGAACAAGATCAGCTGGAGCGAAGCAGTACATGCCGGAGTTGACCTCATCGACACTGAGTTCAGCGTCAGACGCGTCCTTGTGCTCAACAATGCGCTGCACTGCTTGCTCGTCATCACGAATCACGCGGCCATAGCCATTGGGATCCGTCAGTCGTGCAGTGAGCACTGTGGCTCTCGCAGCCGACTCCAGGTGGGTGAGCATCAAATCCTGCAAGGTCGAACCGGTGAGTAATGGCGTGTCACCGGTGAGGACAACGACAGGGGCCTCACCCAGGGTGATCCCGCGCTGATCGAGGTCGTTCAACGCGATGCGCACGGCATGCCCGGTGCCATCTTGAGTCTCCTGCACAACGGTGAGTGCCCAGGGGGCGATCTCTTCCACATGCGCGA
>DNXA01000160.1 GCA_003506065.1 Actinomycetota bacterium | reverse complement strand
ACTCGTGCGCCACTGTTCGCCTCGCACGACAGCTAAGTGACACTCACCGAACGCAGCAGCGCGAAGTTCTCTTCAAGTATTTCGGGAAGTGCTCGGCGCGAGCCTAGCCAGGTCACATAGGCCTGCTGTACTGCCACAGATGCCAATGCGGCAGCCATATGACACCGGTCATCAGGGCGCGCCAGCGCCCGCCGGTCAGCCAATGCGGAAGCCACAGCCGCATCATGCTTGCGCATTGCGAGTTCCTGCTGACCTATGAGTGTGCGTGTTCCGTCAAGTGCTTGGTAGAACAGGCGGATGCGCGCTTTGAGCGGCGTGACCATAGGCGTCAAGGAAATCAAGGTCGCCTCCAATGCGCCAAGGTCGTCAAGCTGCACTGGCTGCCCGGGCAGCCTTCGCACTACTGAGTCATTGAAGGCATCGCCACCAAAGAACAGCACCTGATCCTTGGTTTCGAAATACCGGAAGAAGGTGCGCGGCGAGATGCCCACGAGAGCAGCGATTTCGTCGATCGACGTCGCGTCATATCCCTTTGCAGCGAACAGTTTCAGTGAAGCATCGATGAGGGCTTGCCGCGTGCGAGGCTTGTGGTCGCTGCGTCCGTCCGACCGGGTCTCCACATCGGACGGTGTGCCATTCAAGCCGAGCTCCCCATTCGAATCACTCCGGCGATGCGGTCGCGATGCTCGCGGACGCCGCCGAACAAGTGAGCATTCTGGGTCACACGACGAAGGTACAGGTGTAGGTCGTGCTCCCATGTGACCCCGATGCCTCCATGGATCTGCACGCAGTCTTGCACCATCAGCGGAGCACGTTCGGCGATGTATGAAGCGGCCACGCTCACGAGTTCACCAGCGTTGAGAGAATCGCCCGCGACAGCTACTGCACTTGCCTGCGCAGTGGCGTGANNCGTGACATGCCTCAAGCCACATCCGTAGGTCGGCGAATCGATGTTTGATCACCTGGTAGGAGGAGATGGGTCGACCAAAAGCCATCCGCTGGCTTGCGTATTCGAGGGTGAACTCAAAGACCCGATCGAGCGCCCCCACGGTCTCGGCCTGCTGCAGCACCAGTGCCGTTCGAAATTGTTGCTCGACAGCTTCCTCAGCCCCGCCAACAATGCCGACAACCGACGTTGCCTCAACGCGCACGTTGTCGAACGACAGATCACCAACTGACCGAACAAGATCAAGCGAGGCACGCGGCTTGATCGTGAGTCCGGGGCTGTCAGCCCGGACTAGAAACTGCGTCAACCCCTCAGGCGCTCGAGCCGTTACAAGGAGCCAGTCAGCCACAGGCGCATCAACCACAAACGCCTTCGTCCCATCAAGGAGCCAAGTCTCACCGTGTCGCTCTGCACGCATGCCAACGGCGCGAGCATCCCAAGTTCCCGCGCCCTCGTCCACTGCCCAAGTCCCGACAACCTCACCACACAGCAAGTCTGCGAGGACGCCGGCATGCAAGCCATCCGTGCCCTCGCGTGCCAGGGTCTGGGCCACAACGTTGACTGACAGCAGTGGTCCCGGCGACACGTTGCGGCCCATTTCCTCAGCGATCAGCACCGCATCGAGCAGACCGTCTCCGCTGATGCTGCCCCCGCCCTGGGCCTCGGGTACTAGCAAGCTGGTCCACCCGAGCTCGGCACTGCGCCGCCACACGTCTTGATCGAAGGATTTGCCGGCTGCATGCAGCGCTCTGGTGTGGGCGATTGAGGCTTCACTTGCCAGGAAGCGTTGAATTGTGTGCAGGAAGAGACGTTGATCGTCGGTCAACTCAAAGTTCATGAACGCTCTCCGTCATTTGGGCGGGAGTTGCTGTTGGTGCGCACTTCCGTGAATGGCACTCCCTTGTCTGGCGCGTACTCGCGCGGGAGCCCGAGCACGCGCTCGCTGATGATGTTGCGCTGGATCTCATTGGTACCGCCCAGGATCGCCTGCCCCTGACGCACAAGCCAGCCCATGGCATTTGCCTCGGTCTGGTTATCGTCGGGCTCCCACGCCACTGACGCGGCTCCAGCGAGTTCGCGCATGACCTGCATCCGGCGCAGGTGGAGTTCGGCCGAATACAGCTTCAGCAAGGATCCCGCCGGGCCTTGCAGCGCACCTGTGCGCATTCCAGTTGCCACTCGGTCTCCAAGTTGCTCGCGCACGACGCTGGCGGCATGCATCTCTGCCACGAGTTGACGCGCAATCGGGTCGCGTTCACGCCCTGCTTGGGCCGCAACGTCGAGCACCTCGGTATCGATGACGGATTCCTGTTGCGCCCCTCCGCCTTCGGTGAAGAATGCCGATCCGCCTCCTAGTGCGTTGCGCTCGTGGACCAGTAGTTGCGAAGCCACGGTCCATCCGTCACCTTCGAGGCCCAGGAGGTGCGCCGGGGTCAGTTGGACGTTGTCAAAGAACTCCTCGCAGAATTCGCTCTCGCCCGATGCCTGCGCCAATTGGCGCACGGTGACTCCGGGTGCATCGACGGGGAGGATGAACATGGACAGTCCCGCGTGCTTGGGCACATCCCAATTCGACCGCACAAGGCACAGCCCATAGTCGGCATAGTTCCCGAAGGTGGTCCACACTTTCGAGCCATTGAGGAACCACACGTCGCCGTCGCGGGTGGCTCGAGTGAGTACTCCTGCCATGTCCGATCCCCCACTTGGTTCGGACAGGAATTGCACCCAGAGCGCGTCCGCGCGCAGCAGCCCTGGCAGGTATTGAGCCTTCTGCTCCTCGGTTCCGAACTGCAGAATGGTCGGTCCTACCACGCCCAAGCTCACGCTGAGCAGGCGATAGGGATTAACGAAGCCAGCCAATTCATCTGTGAACGCGTGCATGTGAGCAGGAGTCAGCTCCTGTCCGCCGTACTCCTTGGGCCAGGTGATGCCTGCATAACCAGCGTCGAAGATCTGCTGCTGGATCTGGCGAGCCAGCATGATGCGATCACCCGTGGCGTCGGCCTGGCCTTCCTCCCCCAACCGAGGGACGTTGGTCTGGATCCATGCGCGCGCGCCGCGTCGATAACCGTCGACATCAACTCCGCTGTCGGCAGCCGTCACGTTGCGACCACCGGCTTGAATACCGGCACGACATAGTCGCCGCCGGGCAACTTCTCGAACACGACCTGTAGGCGCATGTCGCAGACAATGTCCGCAGGGTCGACACCCACGATGCGCGTTGGCAGTCGAAGGCCCTGCTGCTCGTCCAGCTCAATCAGGCCGACGGCGTATGGCAAATCTTCTGTATAGCCCGAGATGGCTGGGTGGTGCTGAACGATGAAGGAGTACAAGGTTCCGGTGCCGGAAACCTCTTCAAACGCTGTTGCCCCGGCGCATACTCGGCAGCGCTCCAGCGGCGGCATCAGCCACAGGCCGCAGTCCTGGCACCGGCACATCGCCAGGTGCCCCTGCGCAGTGGCCTGCCAGAAGCCCTCCGTGTCCGCGTCGGGGGCCGGTTGCGGCGGGTACATCACGGTGTCGGTCATAGTTGGCTCGTTCCGTAGATCAGGGCGCCGCCGAATGGACCGGCACCGGAGGTGACCAGTGCTGTTTGCGCACCAGCGACCTGCCGGTTGTCAGCGTCCCCGCGCAGTTGCAGCACTGCCTCGTAGTGGTGGTTCTAGCCATGGATGTATCCCTCGGAGAGCAGGCCGCCATGAGGATTGACCACGACATCACCGCCCTAGGTCGCGCGGCCGGCACGGAAGTAGTCGCCGACTTCGCCCTTGTCGCAGAAGCCGAAGTCCTCGAAGGTCGCCATCACCGTGAAGGTGAAGCAGTCGTACATGCACGCCACATCAATATCGGCGGCACTCAGGCCCGTGCGCGCCCAGAGCTTGGGCGCGGTGTCGCGCGAGAACATCGTGGTCATGTCATCCCACTGGTAGGGCGATCCTGCGAAGCGATTGGCATCAGCCGCACCCAGCAAGTAGACGGGCTTGTGCGGGAGATCCTTGGCGCGCTCGGCACTTGTGATCACGATTGCCACCGCGCCGTCGACCTCGTAGGTGCAGTCGAACAAGCGGAAGGGATCGCAGATCCATCGACTGGCCATGTAATCATCAATGGTGATCAGATCGCGGCCGATGGCGTGCGGGTTGGCCGACGCATGCGCGCGCTGCTGAATGGCAATCGCGCCCAGATCCTCGCTCGTTGAGCCGTACTCGTATTGGTGGCGCCGCGCATACATTGCGAACCACTGCGGGGGCACCATGTAGCCGTGCGGCGCAGCGAACTGCCCCTCTCCAGGAGCTTCGATGGCGCCAAATGCCTTGCCATATCGCGTGTCCGAACCAAGCACCCGATAGGCGACCACGACATCGGCCTGCCCCGAGAGCACCGCCGTGGCCGCGCCGGAGACGGTGGAAGTGACGATGTTGCCGCCTCCCGCGACGCTGAGCGACCAGCCCAGATCCTCAACGCC
>DNXA01000238.1 GCA_003506065.1 Actinomycetota bacterium | reverse complement strand
ACAGGCCGGTCCAGTACTCGTTGAACAGGATCGGAATGCCGACCAGCACCACGACCAGGATTGCATAGCCGACCCACCTGTCCCAGTGGCCCTTCGGGTTGCGCATGATGTTGAGGTACCTGGAAAGAGAGACCTCGTAGGCGTTGTTGACCGCAGCAACTTCGACCTTCTGCGAATCAGCCTTGACATCCTTCTGCTGGCTGTAGACCAGGACTGCGGCCACCATGAAGAGGAAGGGCAGGCTCGGGCGAAGCGCGGTGCCAAGGAGGCCTTCGGATGGCAAGTAGAGCACCAGCACTTCCTGGGTGATACCCAAAATGAGAGCACCGAAGAAGGCCCGCCACAGATGTGTGAATTTGCCGATGACTGCGCCGGCCATCGAGGCAGCGATGAGGTTGGCGAAGCCTCCCGAGCTCAGGCCGACTTTTGGCAGCACCATCAGACCGGCAAGGCCGGCAATGCCGGTGCCGATCATCCAGGTGGCAGCAACCACGAACTTTGGGTTGGTTCCGGTCAGCACCGTCATGAGCTCAGAATCGACCGAACCACGGGTGACCAGACCCGCCATGGTGCGATTGAGCACGTAGTAGCCACCGAGTGCAACGATCGCGGCGGTGACGATGATGATGAACTGCTCGTTGGAGACGTTCACATCGAAGACAGTGAAGATGACTGAGGGCTCACCAACGGGGCCGTAGACCAGGTAGACCGGATCGTGACCGAAGATCAAGGTCGTGATCGCAACGAGCGCGACCTGCAGACCGATCATCACGCCGACCTTGGTCAGCGGGGCCAGATTGCCGAGTTTGCCAAGCAGCAGCCACCACAGGAACAGGCCAAGCAGCGGCCCGATGATCAGCACAACAATGGCTGCGGCGAGCCAGAGGTTCAAGCCGAGGCCGGTGTCGCTGTTGCCCATGTAGTAGAAGCAATAAGCCAGGAAGAAGGCCATGCCGCCTTGGGCGAAGTTGAAGACGCGAGACGCGTTATAGGTAATGACCAATGCCATGGCAGACATCGCATAGAGCGCGCCAACGGCAAGGCCAGCAATAGCAAAACTGAGCACCTGGGGTCCTCCTGGTCAGGGCCGATCGAATCCGTTTCTGGCAAGGGCCAGCACCGGAGATTACGAGGTGGCAATCAGCAATTGGTGCGGCTGACCATGCCGTGCAACGGAGGGCGACGGGTTGCGTCAAGGCTCCTTGAGGACATCCAGCCGTGTGGCGCCGCGGTAGCGACGCCATTTGTCCGGATTTCCATCGAGATGTTGAGTGGCGAGCCTAGGCAGGGTGGAAGTGCCCGTCAAGGGGATTCACGCAATTGATTACACCTTTTTGTTCACGAATGTGAAGTGCATGGTTTTCCTGCCCGCATTGCTCAGTTTGCAGCAGTATTGATCAGGACGCCGCAGGTCGCCTCATCATCCGGGAGAATCGAATTGCCCCGAATCGTCAAGAACCACGAGCACTTCTGCGGGTCGCCATCAGGGGTCACCCCAGGAGTGAAAGAGACCTTGCCTGGCAGGAGTCCGGCGCCCAGGTAGTCACTGACCCCGCGCAGGATCCGAATGAAGTCCGATCGATTCGGACACTCGCCGGCCCGAGCCAGGCCGCTTGCCATCAGATCGGCGGACACATAGCCAATCGGGGCAAGGGGTGAGTAGGGGTCCACGCCCTTGGCTGACATCCCGGCCACATACCTCTTGACTTCGACATGATTCAACTGCAGCGGGATGGTGCCATAGGGGACTCCCACCGCCCCGTCAAGGGCGCCTTGCGCCTCGAGCACTTCCTGTGGTCCTGAGAGACCGTTGATCAGGGTCATCACCGGTGTGGCGTTCTGACGCTTCAGCGCTTTCATGAGCGAGGCGCCATCAGCGGCGAGCGAAAGGACATTGACTCCTGTTGCGCCGGAGCTCTTGATACGGGCCGCCACCAAAGCGGAGTCCAACTGCCCGGGAGCCATGACATAGGTGGAACCTGCCTGGGTGAGGTTGGTAGCCGTCAGGCTCGCAATGAACCCATTTGCCGCCGAACGAGCGCCCGATGCATCGGCCGTCACCACGGCCACCGATCGGGCCTTGGCTACTTTGAACCGCTGCGCCGCTGCGGTGGAGGCATAGCTCGCTGAAAAGGCACCGAATGCGCCGAAGACGTTGAGGTCTGTTCCATATGGCGGCAGGTTCGGAAGACCCGTGACCGGGATGCCTGCCTGCGCAAGGTCGGGGTACATCGACTGCTGCTGCGAGGCGGCAATGACACCGAACACACCGTCAGCGATCAGCTGCCTGCCCACCAGCCGCTGCTTGGCCGGATCATTGCGGTCGTCATAGGAGCGAAGGATGACTCGTCGACCATTGATCCCATCCTTGAGATTGAGCTCGTCGATGCGCAGTTGAGCAGCAGCGCCGAAGTTCCTGAACACCTCAGCAGCCGGACCCGACTGCGGGAAGACGACACCAATCGTCACTGACTCGGCGCTGACGCCTGGAACGGGGGCACACGTATTAACAGGTGTTGCTGAGGTCTCAGCGACTTCGAGCGCGCTGGTTGCGCCACACCCGGCGAGTACTAGCGCCGCGACAACTGCCGAGGTGACGGCCGCAGTAATTCTCACTGGCACATGTTCGGTCATCAACTGTGCTCAGCACACATCGGGTCACTCAGGGCGGATCTGGTTGGAGCAGTGGGCGTCAAGACAAGGCCTGACACTCGACGCCCACTGGATTGGAGAGGGGTGAACCCAAAGAACACCTGCGTGTGATTACCACGGTAGATCGGGCTGCTTGATATTCCTATGGTGGAGATCAGTTCTTTATCAACTTGCAATGCAACGCTCAGCTGTTCCCACAGATATGAGGGCAAGCAAATGGCGGGCATCGATGCGATGCCCGCCATCTGCTGTCGTGCTTGGATCTTGACTAGCCGACAACCTTGCCTGTCGTGGTGTCAACCAGCTTTCCGCAAGTGGACTTCGCATCCGGCACTGGCACACCGTTCTTGATCACGACGTACCAGGAGCACTTGGCCGGATCGCCCATTGGCGTCACGCCCGGCTGGAAGGAGATCGACTGGGGCATCATGCCCGCGGCGTTGTACTTCGTGACCTTGCGCAGGGAATCCACGAAGGAGGCCCGAGTGGGGCACTTCCCCGCGAGCTTCAGGCCGTGGATCATCAGATCCGTGGCCGCGAACGCGATGGGCGCAGTCGCGCCGTAGGGGTTGAGCCCTGCGGCCTTCATGCCATTGATGTACGTGCGCATTCCCGAAGCACCGGGCACACCAGCGGGAATGGTGCCGTAGGTGGTGCCGATCATGCCCTCAAGTGGACCAGCGGCTTTGGCGATCAAGGCCGGATCGATCAGACCTGCGCCGACTGAGCCCTTGAGGTTGACTCCCTGCTGCTTCAAGGCCTGAGCGATGGAGACCACGCCGTCGACGAACATCGACATGTAGACGCCATTGGCGCCAGCGTTCTTGATGCGCAGGGCAGTGGAGGTTGCGTCATGCGCGCCCTGAGGCTCATCAGTGATCAGGAGCGCCTGGCTCATGCCAGTTCCACTTGGAGGCAAGGCCTTTGAGTTGTTGATCATGCCGGCGGCAGCGCTTGGGCTGTTGTGCGCAATCAGCGCCACATTGGTCACGCCTGCCTGCTTGAGTCGCTCTAGGACAGCTGTGCTGATGATGGTGGGTGCGGTGGGACCAGTCACCGAGAAGGTATTGCGATCCGTTGCCATCGCCAGCACATTGAAACCGGTGACGGGCACGTTTTGCGACTTGAAGGTCGGGAACGCGGCGTCATTGGCCGAGGTCATCACCAGGCCGAAGATGTGGTCGCTGTCCAGTGCCTTGTTCGCCACAGTCAGCTGGGTTGCGGCGTTGGCCTGATCGTCATAGCCGATCAGTTCGATCTTGCGGCCATTGATGCCACCCTTGGCATTCTCCTGAGCAACACGGAGACGAGCCGCCTGCTCGCCGCCGGCGAAGTTCGAAGCCGCAGGTCCGGTCTTGGGAGAGAAGAAGCCAAGCTTGATGGTACTGGCAGTCATGCCTTCCGACGGTGCGCACTTCGCATTGTTCGCTGCGGGAGCAGGCGTCGGAGCTGCCGAAGCGGTTGTCGCAGCAAATGACAGCGCAACCGCTGCGCTCAT
>DNXA01000170.1 GCA_003506065.1 Actinomycetota bacterium | reverse complement strand
GTCCAGACGAATGCGCATCTGCTCGGGGAGGTCGAGCTCTTCGTCGTGGTCGGTGGTCACGACAGGCAAGGCTAGCGGCAAGGCCTACGCTGCCAGCATGCTCGTCGAAGCTGCAGCGCAGGCGCCATTCCATCCAGCCCAGCCGATCACCACGGTCATCTTCGATGTGCACTCCACCCTGATCGACCAAGGCGACTCTCGCGAATGGCTCGACATCGCATTGACCAAGTCGGGCTGTCAGCTATCCCAGGACGCACATGCTGAGTTGGCTGCATTCCTGGACCGAGTCTGGGAGAACGCACGCGTCCTGGATCCGATGAGCGAGCGTGATCTGTCAGCGCAGGCACATGAGCGGATCTTCCACGAGTTGCTCGCAGAAGGACCCACACTGGATCCGCAGCTTGGCCAGGCTCTCTATGACGTGATTCTGGACACCTGGCATGCCTATGCCGACGCTGCGCCAACCCTTGCAGCGCTCAAGCAGCTTGGGATTCGCGTGGGCATGCTCTCCAATGCGGCCTTGGCCCTGCATTCGGTGCTCGTTCGCGAAGGGCTCTCTGCCTACGCAGACGCGATCGTGCTCTCCTGCGAGATCGGCGTGGTCAAGCCTGAGCTCGCCAGCTTCACGGCCGTGCTTGATGCACTGGGCAGCACCGCTGCCGAATCGCTCATGGTCGGTGACAGCGGGCACGACGATGTCGGCGGCACTGGGTTGGGGATGCGAACACTCGTGCTTCCCCGAACGCGCGGGGCATCCCACGGGCTCGCTGTGGTCGTCGGCCTGGTACGCGCCAGTCAGGATCTAGCGAGCTGAGTTGCGCTCGAATACCAGCCGCAGGCCTATCAACGTGAGATCAGGCTCGTGGTGGGTGATGGTGCGCGACTCGTCAATGACAATCGTGGCCAGCCCGCCGGTCGCGATGATGGCAGTGACCTCATCCAGCTCCTCGCTGATGCGATCCACGATGCCATCAACCTGCCCGGCGAATCCATAGAGCGCACCTGACTGCAAGGCTTCGACAGTGTTCTTGCCGATAGCTGCGCGCGGTCGCACCAGCTCAACCTTGCGCAAGGCCGCGGCGCGCTGCGCCAATGCCTCCAAGGAGATCTCGATGCCAGGCGCAAAGGAGCCACCAAGAAATTCACCCTTGCCTGAGATGACGTCAATATTGGTCGACGTGCCAAAGTCAACGACGATGCTCGGGCCCCCGTAGAGCGCGAAGGCCGCCACCGTGTTGACGATTCGATCGGTGCCGACCTCTTTGGGGTTGTCCGTGAGCACCGGCACCCCGGTCTTGACACCTGGCTCGACGATGACCGTTTCAATATTGTTGAAGTACCGAGCCAACATGATTCGCATCTCCCGCAGCACCGACGGCACCGTGCTGCACAGAGCGATACCCGTGATCGGCGCGTGGCCGTCGAGCAGTCCTCGGAAAGTAAGCGCGATCTCGTCAGCGGTGTCACGCGCATCGGTCTTGATCCGCCAGGAAGCAGTCAGATCTTCGCCATCGAACATGCCCATGACGGTGTTCGTATTGCCGACGTCAACTGTGAGGAGCATCAGTCCGCCTCTCTGAGATCCGCGCCGATGTCGAGCACTGGCGCTGAGTGGGTGAGCGCACCGACAGCAAGGTAGTCGACACCCGTGGCCGCAACCGCATGCGCCACGTCGAGAGTCAATCCTCCTGAGGCTTCCAGCCGGGCGCGACCAGCGACGAGCCCGACGGCCTCACGAGTCTGATCAACGGTGAAATTGTCGAGGAGCACCAGATCTGCGCCCGCCGTGACGACCTCGCTCAACTGCTGGAGCGAATCCACCTCAACCTCGACTGGCACCCCTGGAAAGCTCGCGCGCACGAGTGCGAACGCTTCAGCCACTCCCCCCGCCGCGAGCACGTGATTGTCTTTCACCAGCGCCGCATCCGAGAGCGACATCCGATGATTGACTCCCCCGCCGCAACGCACGGCGTACTTCTCGAGCGCACGAAAACCGGGCGTTGTCTTTCGGGTATCGCGAATGGCGGCACCGGTGCCCTGGATCGCCTCCACCCACGAGTGCGTCAATGTCGCGATGCCGCTGAGATGGCTCAGGAAGTTCAGTGCCGGACGCTCTGCCTGCAGAAGTGCGTGCGTCGTCGAGCGGACCGAGAGCACGAGATCTCCGGCAGCAACTTCGTCACCATCCTGACTAGCGAAATCGATCGTCACATCCGCATCAGCGCACACCATCATGAACACTGCAGCCGCAACGGGAACGCCTGCAACCACACCGGCCTTGCGAGCCACGAAATCAAGAATGGACACTTGGTCTGCTGGGACGGTGGCCACGGTGGTCACGTCGACACCGCCGTCGAGATCCTCATCAATCGCCAGTTGAACCAACTGGCAGAGCGCTGCCGGATCAAGTCGCGCAGCGGTCAGCATTCCAGCCACAGTTGGGCCAAGCACGCTTACGTCAACCATGCTCAACCTTCGTCCTCGTAGTCAGCGCCCGATCGCGAGACCGCGCGCGTGCGCAGTGTTCCATCACTGCCAAGATTGGTCACCAGGCGAAGACGCCAGTGCTCGTCGTCAAGCAATGGGTAATCCTCCCGCCAATGCGATCCGCGCGTTTCAGTGCGCAATGCTGCATGGTGGGTGACAACCGTGGCCAGTGTGTGAATGTTGGTGGTCTCCCAGTCCTCGGTACTCGGATGACCTTCCTCCGAGGAAGCCAGAGCCGAGAGCTCCTTGGTTGCCAACTCAAGTGAATGCTCGCTGCGGAGCACTCCCACATGGTTGTCCATGGTCTTCTGCACTCGGCGGCGAGCCTGATGCGCAAGCAGCCGTTGTCCATCGTGCGCAGGCAGGATGGGATCGCGCACGACGCCGGGATGCACGGCCATGCGAGCGCCGATGCGGCCAGCAAAGACCAAGCCCTCAAGCAGGGAATTCGATGCCAGTCGGTTGGCTCCATGAACACCCGTACAGGCCACCTCACCACAGGCGTACAGACCTGGAATGGACGTGCGGCCATGAAGATCGGTGAGCACCCCGCCCGACACGTAGTGCTGTGCCGGGCCAACCGGAATGAGGTCAGTCACTGGATCGATTCCGCGCGATCTGCAGGATTCCAGAATGGTGGGAAAGCGGCGCACCCATGTGTCCGCACCGAGTGCTCGACCATCAAGCCAGACATGATCAGTTCCCGACTCTCGAATGCGGCGCATGATTGCCTTGGCCACGACATCGCGTGGGGCAAGGTCTGCCATCTCATGCTCGTTGGCCATGAACCGACTGCCCGCCGAATCAATCAGGAAGGCGCCCTCCCCGCGCACCGCCTCGGACACCAGCGGTTGCTGACCCTGGGCAAATGGCCCCAGCCACATGACTGTCGGATGGAATTGCACAAACTCAACATCCGCGACATCTGCTCCGGCGCGCAGGGCAAGCGCGACTCCGTCGCCGGTGGAGACGTAGGGATTGGTCGTCTG
>DNXA01000062.1 GCA_003506065.1 Actinomycetota bacterium | reverse complement strand
GGTCACCCATGACCCAGAGCTTGCCTTCAGGAACGATGACATTGAATGCGACCGTGCTCGCATGATCGCCTGAATACAGATACGGCTCAATCAAGGCCTGGCCATTGACAAGTAGGCGGCCCCCAGCATCACAGCACTGCACGGAGTCGCCGGGCACGCCGATGACTCTCTTGACGAAGTCAGTGCCGTCCGGGGCGAGGAGCCCAAAGGATTGACCGACAGCTGTCAGCAGGCCAGTGATCGGATTGCCGTTGCCGTTCGCGGGCACAAAGGAGTCAGTGCCGTCGAACACCACTACATCGCCACGTTGGATGGGACGCACGTGATAGACGAAGCGATTGACCAGCACCCGATCGCCCACCTGCAATGTGCTCTCCATCGAGCCCGACGGAATGGAATAGGGCTTGGCGACCAGCGAAGTGAAGACAAGCACCAAGAGCACTGCTCCCAGCAGGATCAGCGGGATCTCCCACCGAGAAGCCTTGCGCACTGAGCGGGCGACTAGCCCTCTGACTTGGTTGGTGCTGCGTCGCGCTTCTCGCGGATCTTTGCCTTCTTGCCACGCAGATCGCGGAGGTAGTAGAGCTTGGCCCGACGGACATCTCCGCGCATGACCAACTCGATCTTTTCAATGATCGGGGTATGCAGCGGGAACTTGCGCTCGACGCCGGTGCCATAGGACACCTTGCGGACCGTGAAGGTCTCGCCGATTCCTGATCCGGATATTCCGATGACCACACCCTGGAAGACCTGGACACGAGTCTTATTGCCTTCCACAACCTTCACGTGCACCTTCACGGTGTCGCCGGCGCGGAATTCTGGCAGATCGGTCCGCAACGAGGCGGCGTCAACAGCATCAAGGGTCTTCATGATCATCACTTCCTGCAAGCGCCACAGGCCGCCCACACATGGATAAGAGGAGAATTGCACCCAAGAACCGAATCCCCTGTGGCAGAGCACCGGCGAACTGGGCTGGTGAAGTGTGCCATATCGGGCCGCACTCTCCCAAACTCGCCTCGCGCCCGCTGAACTGCAAGCATGTGCGACAGGCGCACGAGGAGGGAATCCCATGAGCACACACCCACGGGCTGGGCAGGTGGCGCTGAACGAAGATCTGGTACTGATCCCAAACCTCATCACGGCGTACTACTCCCTGCACCCAGATCCGAAGGATCCAGGCCAGCAGGTCAGCTTCGGCACCTCCGGGCATCGCGGCAGTGCCCTGAACATGTCATTCAATGAAGACCACATCGCGGCAATCTCCCAAGCCATCTGCGATCACCGAGACGCCGCTGGCATCTCTGGGCCCTTGTTCATGGGCAGCGACACCCACGCGCTGAGCGCTCCCGCGTGGGCAACTGCGCTTGAGGTATTCGCAGCCAATGCCGTTCGCGTGCGGGTCGATGCCGAATTCAACACCGGCAAGGGTCACACGCCGACGCCGGCGGTCTCCGTGGCGATCCTCGTGCACAACCGTGACCTGCCAGCAGACAGCGCCGGACGGGCTGACGGAGTCGTCATCACCCCCTCGCACAATCCACCAAAGGACGGTGGATTCAAGTACAACCCCCCGAACGGCGGCCCAGCCGGATCCGACATCACTGGGGACATTCAGGCGCGCGCAAACGCCTATCTGCTTGCCGGGCTCGTGGGTGTGCGGCGGGTGCCTCTGCGGGCGGCGATGTCAGCTGGCACGACCACCCTGTACGACTTCCGGGCCAACTACGTGGCTGAGCTCGACAAGGTCATCGATCTGGAGGCCATACGAGGAGCTCGAATTCGGATCGGTGCCGATCCCCTGGGTGGCGCAAGTGTTGACTACTGGCCAGCGATCGCTGAGCGATACCGGCTCGACATCACCGTGGTGCATCCCTTCGTGGATCCGACCTGGGCCTTCATGACCCTGGATTGGGATGGGCAGATTCGCATGGACTGCTCCTCGCCATTCGCCATGGCCTCGCTCATTGAGAACCGAGCCTCCTATGACATTGCCACGGGCAATGACGCGGACTCAGACCGGCACGGCATCGTCACTCCAGACGGATTGATGAACCCCAATCACTACCTCGCCGTCAGCATCGACTACCTGTTCAAGCATCGCGCCCAATGGCCGACTGCTGCAGGCGTAGGCAAGACCGTGGTCAGTTCGAGCATGATCACTCGGGTGGCTGGCTCACTGAAGCGACCGCTGCTGGAAGTGCCCGTCGGCTTCAAGTGGTTTGTTCCCGGGCTGCTGGACGGCAGTCTCGGATTCGGCGGTGAGGAGAGCGCCGGTTCCTCGTTCCTGCGCTTGGATGGCTCGGTCTGGTCCACGGACAAGGACGGCATCATCGCGGCTCTGCTGGCCTCGGAGATGCTCGCAACGACTGGAGTCTCCCCTTCCGCGCACTATCGCGAGTTGACCGAACACTTCGGGGATCCGGTCTATGAGCGCATTGATGCCCCAGCGACACGAGAGCAGAAGGCCGTGCTCGGCGCTCTGTCGGCTTCAGCCATCACTGCTACTGAGCTCGCCGGCGAGGCGATCACAAGTGTCCTGACCCAGGCACCGGGCAATGGCGCACCGATCGGCGGATTGAAAGTGACCACCGAGCATGGCTGGTTCGCCGCGCGCCCATCGGGCACTGAGGACGTGTACAAGATCTACGCCGAATCCTTCATCGACGCACAGCACCTCAAGGAGATCCAGGTCCAGGCTCAGGCCTTGGTCGACTCCACGATCAATTGAGAGGTGACCGCATCGCAGCCGTGCGTGCCCGCGACTGCTCAGCACGCCATGCATCGATGCGGCCGTGGTGACCACTGAGCAGGACCTCGGGCACATCCAGTCCACGCCAGGATTGGGGTCTGGTGAAGACCGGACCCTCGAGCAGCTCGCCGGACTGATCAATGCTGAATGAGTCATCCGCAGCGCTGACGTCATTGCCGAGCACACCCGGAAGCAGGCGCCCTACGGCCTCGACCATGACCATCGCTGCCACCTCGCCACCGGCCAGCACGTAATCACCAAGGCTGACCTCTGCGACGCCATCCCAGTCTGAAGCGTTGGCATAGAACTCGGCCAATCGCGCATCAATGCCTTCATATCGACCACAGGCGAACACCAGCCAAGGATGCTC
>DNXA01000247.1:1677-3918 GCA_003506065.1 Actinomycetota bacterium | reverse complement strand
TCCAACTAAGGGGGTTCAGTTCAATTCTCGGGGCCCTTTGCTTTGTGGTCAGTTAGCGATCGTCGCTGCTGACGTGCGCTGCGACATCGAGTCGATGTGTTTCGTCGAACACCTCAATTGCCTGAGGGCGGAGAGCAACCTCATGGCGATTCCAGTGGTGTCCGCAAAAGAGCAAGTCAGATCCGCCAGGCAGCACTACGCGTACATAGGCTTGGGAATTGCAACGATCGCAACGATCAGTTGCGGCCAGCGCGGGCGCTGTCATTGTGGTGGCCATCGGAACCTCCAACTTGTCTCTGGCTTTGGCTTGAATGCCAATGCCTGTGCAATGTGGATAACAGTCTTACACGCCTTTGTTATTCCCGCGATGCCACGCCGGGGTGGTTCACCTAAAGCGAAACCGAATTGTTATCTGGCTCACATGTGAACGGGCGTTCATTCGTGGCATCCGAGTGAAGTCACCGTCCGCGAGTAGGTTGACGACGTGTCTTCGACTTACTCAGCTAAAGATCTTGCAGTACTAGAAGGCCTTGATGCCGTTCGCAAACGCCCGGGAATGTACATCGGTTCCAACGATGGTCGCGGGCTCATGCATTGCCTGTGGGAGATTGTCGACAACGCAGTGGATGAAGCCCTTGCGGGTCATTGCAACTTGATCGACATCACCCTGCATCCGGATGGCTCTGCTGAAGTTCACGATGATGGTCGCGGCATCCCAGTTGATATCGAACCCAAGACTCGGCTCACCGGCGTTGAGGTGGTGCTCACCAAATTGCACGCTGGTGGAAAATTCGGTGGCGGTTCCTACGCGGCATCAGGTGGTCTGCATGGGGTGGGTGCTTCGGTCGTGAATGCACTCTCGATTCGTCTTGATGTCGAGGTCGACCGCGGTGGGAAGGTGCACGCCGCCTCCTTCAAGCGCGGCGTCACCGGCATCTTCGATGCTCCCGGACCTGATGCCGAATTCAGCAAGAAGTCAGGGCTGATGGTGGTCGGCAAGACCTCGCCGAAGAAGACCGGCACCAGAATCCGCTGGTGGGCTGATCGTCAGGTGTTCACCAAGGATGCCGACTATGACCGTCAGGCATTGCGTGATCGCGCCATGCAGAGCACCTTCCTCGTGCCCGGACTCACCATTGCCCTGCATGATCTTCGCGATGAAGCAGATATCTATGAAGAGCGCTTCCAGCACAAGGGTGGCATTGGCGAATACGTCGAGTCGCTGAGCACCGGTGAGGCTGTCTCTCCAACGGTACGACTCCTTGGCCAAGGTCATTTCCACGAGACGGTGCCAGTGATCGACAGCAAGGGGCATATGTCGCCTCAGGAGGTCGAGCGCGAACTTGTCGTGGATATCGCCCTTCGCTGGGACGCGGGCTATGACTCTCTGCTTCGCTCGTTCGTCAACGTGATTGCCACACCGAAAGGTGGCACGCATGTGGCCGGATTCGAGCGTGCGATCACCAAGGTCTTCAACGATCAACTGCGCGCAACCAAGGCATTGCGCGCAGGGGAGGACAACGTCGCCAAGGACGACGTGTTCGAGGGCCTGACTGCGGTCGTTGCCGTGCGTCTTGCCGAGCCGCAGTTCGAAGGTCAGACGAAGGAGATTCTCGGCACGCCTGCTGCCAGTCGCATCGTGAGCAATGTCGTCACCAAGGAACTGACCAAGTGGTTCACCAGTCCTCCGCGCGGAGACAAGGCTTCGACCAAAGCCGTGCTCGACAAGGCCGCAAATGCCATGCGGGCACGAGTGTCAGCGCGGGCGCATCGCGATACCCAGCGCCGAAAGACAGCACTTGAATCCTCGGCCCTGCCTGCGAAGCTCGTTGATTGCCGTTCTGACGAGGTCGAGCACAGCGAGTTGTTCATCGTCGAGGGCGACAGCGCCTTGGGCACCGCCAAATCTGCACGCAACTCAGACTTCCAGGCACTGCTGCCGATCAGAGGCAAGATCTTGAATGTGCAGAAGTCCTCGCTGTCCGACATGCTCAAGAATTCCGAATGTGCATCGATCATCCAGGTGATCGGTGCCGGATCAGGCCGATCCTTCGACATCGATCAGGCGCGTTACGGAAAGATCATCCTGATGTCCGACGCTGATGTTGATGGCGCGCACATCCGCTGTCTGTTGCTCACCTTGATCCATGCCTATCTGAAGCCGATGCTCGAGCAGGGTCGAGTGTTCGCAGCCGTGCCTCCGTTGCATCGAGTCGAGATCATCAATGCGGGCAGCAAGGC
>DNXA01000247.1:0-1590 GCA_003506065.1 Actinomycetota bacterium | reverse complement strand
CCGGCGCACCGAACCCTGCGCCGCATCACCATGCATGATGCTTCGGCAGCCATCGCAGTCTTCGATCTGCTGATGGGCAACGATGTCGCCCCTCGCAAGGAGTTCATTGTTGAGGGTGCAGCAGGGCTTGATCGCGATCGCATTGACGCCTAGGCGCTAGATTTCGGACATGCCGATCTATGACGCTGACGATGTCCGAGCATTCCCCGTAGAGGCCTTCGCCGATGTCATCGAAGGCAATGCCCAATTCGCATCGAGCTTCACCGGATCCGATCTCACCGGCCGGGCGGCCAAGGGATTGGCAGTTGTCACCTGCATGGATTCGCGAGTCAATCCGCTCGGTTTGCTCGGGATGTCCGCAGGAGATGTGAAGATCATCCGAAACGCAGGCGCCCGTGTCACTGACGACGTCTTGCGCACCCTGATTCTGGCCTCCTACCTCCTGGGCGTGAATCGCGTGCTGGTGATGCCGCACACCGACTGCCGCATGGCCAGTGCCACTGAGTCGCAGATCCATGAGGCCATCGAGCGCGATTTCGGCGTCGACACTCGAAGCGTGGAATTTCGCACGGTCGACAACCAGGAGTCAGCCTTGATCACTGATCTTGTGCGAATACGTTCGCATCCACTGCTGCCCAAGGGGCTGGTGGCAGGTGGAGCGATCTACGACGTCCACACCGGGCGATTGATCCCCAAGGCTGCCTAGCTGCCCGCTTGCAGGGAATTGAAGGATTCCCCACCGATGCCCCAGTCATCGCCTGTGACCTCAATGAGAGCGATCCGGATGCGATTGGGATCCCCGCCCAGCACCTCGGCCGCTGCACTGTTGAGCTTGCGCATCAGTTCCTGCTTCTGCTCGACCGTCCGGCCTTCGAGCATCGTCACCTGAATGAAGGGCATGTAGTCTCCCTGATCGATTGAGACTCGCACCGTATCGAACTGACAGGGGACTTCCATGCACGTGCCACTGCGCATCGCCGTTGTGGGATCGGGTCCGGCTGGCATGTATGCCGCTGCAGCCCTGGCTGAATCAGGGCGGGCAACGGTGGATGTCATCGACCGCCTGCCAGTGCCCTTCGGACTAGTGCGATACGGCGTAGCCCCTGATCACTTCAGCATCCGTTCGGTGCGCGACACTTTGGACCGCATCTGGGATCAGCCTGGAGTTCGCTTCCTGGGCAATATCACCGTGGGCGTGGACGTGCATGTTCACGAACTGCAAGAGCTCTACGACGCTGTGATCCTGACCTACGGATCCTCGTCTGATCGTCACATGGGCATTCCTGGTGAAGAACTGCGTGGCTGTGTTGGCGCAACGGATTTTGTGGCGTGGTACTGCGGTCATCCAGACGCCGACCGGGCCTTCTTCGAATCCTGGTTGCCCACGGTGAAGCATGCGGTTGTGGTGGGTCTTGGCAACGTTGCAGTTGATGTGGCGCGAGTCCTGGCCAAGACGCCGCAGGAGCTGAGCACGACCGACATGCCGGCCCACGTGCGCGCGACCTTGGCCAGTGCCAGCATCACTGACATTCACATCGTTGGCCGTCGTGGACCTGCGCAGGCCACGTTCACCACCAAGGAGCTCAAGGA
>DNXA01000190.1:1372-3278 GCA_003506065.1 Actinomycetota bacterium | reverse complement strand
AGCCAGGCACTGATCAGGAGTATCCGAACTGGCGCGTGCCAATGACTGACGCGAATGCAAGCCCGGTCCTGCTTGAAGATCTCTTCGCCCAGACCTCAACTGTGCGGGCCTTCCTCAGTTTCCTGCTCTAGTGGCAAGCAGAGGCCAGCAGCCTTGCATCGTTCAGCAATCCATGGCACTAGGCATCACGAGCCTGGGTGCGGATGGAACGCTCTACGCCATCGCGCCCCTCACTCACCAGCCTTCGACCTGCCGGCCCGAGATCCTCTGCCGCTGAGCTTGCGAGGAGTTCGTCCGTGAGCCGGAGAGTTTCGGCGTCAGCAAGCAGGAACGGGTACATCCCCACCGTGAGTTCCTGCGCAATCTCATGCGTGCGGTCTCGCCAGATGCGCGAGATTTCGGTGAAATAGCGCTGACGGAAATCGGCAAGCAGTTCGCGCTGATCTGGTTGGACGAAGCCGGCCAGGGTGGCGCCGACGATCGCGTTGGGAAGATCGGTGCGCTCGAACAGATCAGCCCACGCTGTCTCTTTGGCAGTGAGAGCAGGACGAGCGGCCCGCGCTAAGGCTGCGTGACGGCGTCCGGTTGCGGTGTCGTCGGTTGCCAACTCTGCGGAAGTTTCCTCTTCGCCGAGCTTGCCCTTGATGATGAGGCGATGCAGGAGGTACCAGCGCAGATCGGTGTCGACCTCGAGTCCGACCCACTTCGTGGAGCCATCAAGGAGGGCGGCGACAACCGCCAGATCTGCATCCGTGCGCGCGGCTCCGACAAATGCTCGCGCGTATGCCAGCTGGTGATCGCTGCCGGCTTCGGCAGCCTGAGCCAATTCCAGCATTGCTGCTGCGAGCCGGTCGTTGTATTCATCGCGATGGTGGACCGATGCGTACTGATCAATCGCACTCTTCAATTGACGAAGCACGCCCTGGACCACGCCAATGTCAGTTTCGCGTGCGGTTCCACTGAGCACCAATGCGAGGTAATCGCCAGTTGAAACCTCGGCATCACGAGTCATGTCCCATGCTGCTCCCCAGATCACAGCCCGGCCAAGTGAGTCGTCCATATCGCCGAGGTGGTCAACCGCAGTTGCCCATGAGCGTTCATCGAGCCGGATCTTCGCGAAGGTGAGGTCGCCGTCATTGAGCAGGAGCAAATCGGGCTGCTGCTCGCCCACCAATTCCGCGATGTCCGCCTTTGCGCCGCTGATGTCGACCTCAATGCGCTTGCGAAGCACCAGGCGCCCGGCGATCAGGTCATACAGCCCAATGCCGAGTCGATGTGATCGAAGGATTGGTTCGATGCCAGCAGGAGAGGTCGGAGGTTCCTGTTCAACGATCACCGAGGTGTACTTGCCCTCAACATCCACTGCAACCAGGGGACGCAGCAGGTTCACGCCACTGGTGCGCAGCCATTCATCAGTCCACGCGGAAAGGTCCCGACCCGATGTGGCCTCCAACTCCACGAGGAGATCGGGAAGCTGGGTGTTCTTCCATGCATGCTTGACGAAGTACTGGTGGAGCCCGTCAAGAAACTCCTTCTCGCCGACCCACGCGACCAGTTGCCGTAGCGCAGAGGCGCCCTTGGCGTAGGTGATGCCATCAAAGTTCACCCGCACTGAATCAAGGTCGACCATGTCAGCCGCAATGGGATGAGTGGAAGGCAGTTGATCCTGGCGGTAGGCCCAGGCCTTTCGCTGGTTGGCGAAGGTGGTCCACGCGTCCTTGTAGCGGGTGGCATTCACGTTTGCATAGTGCGCAGCCCACTCGGCGAAGGATTCGTTGAGCCAGAGGTCATCCCACCAAGTCATCGTGACCAGATCGCCAAACCACATGTGCGCCATCTCGTGGAGGATGGTGTTCGCTCGCTGCTCGTATGACGCGTCAGTCACTCGCGAACGGAAGATGAGATC
>DNXA01000190.1:0-1263 GCA_003506065.1 Actinomycetota bacterium | reverse complement strand
GACGCGGTGGTAGGGCCCGGCAACAAGGGCGGTGATGTATGTCGACATCACTGGTGTGGCCTCGAACTCCCACCGGGAGATTCCATCGCGTACGGTGCTTGCTGCCGGAGTTGGGTTGTTGGAGACGACCTGCCAGTGAGAAGGGGCAGTGACACGAAGCTCGAACTCAGCCTTGAGGTCAGGCTGTTCGAAGCAGGCAAACATCCGGCGAGCATCCGCAGATTCGAACTGGGTGTAGAGGTAGGTCTCGTTGTCCACAGGGTCAACGAATCGATGCAGTCCCTCGCCGGTATTCATATACGTGCCGTATGCAGTGATCTTCGCGGTGTTCTCAGCGAGCAGTTTGGGCAATTCGATACGTGCGCCATCAACCACCTTCGCCACATCGAGTAGCTCACCGTTGAGTTCGACGGACTGAACATCGGCAATGTGGTCAAGCCAGGTCGAGGCACCCGGGGTTGCGCAGCCAAACGTGACGGTCGTAACCACTGGGAAGGTCGCTTCAGACCCCGAAAGATCCAGGTCGACGATGTAGCGGTGACTGCTCAGCAGCGCGGCACGATTGACTGCTTCTGCTCGGGTGAGGTTCTCGTTGTTCGCCATGAGCCGATCCTGCCACCTCCCTGCTGGGACTCAGTTAACGTGGCAGTCGTGACGACTTCAGTTGACTTCTGGATGGATCCCGCCAGCAGCTGGTCCTGGGTGACTGCTCGATGGCTCGAAGAGGTGGCGACCCTCCGCGATATCGACGTCAACTGGCGCGTGATGTGTCTTGCCATCCTTCACGAGAACGACGAGGTCGATGGCGCCTATGCAGAGTGGCTGCTGAACACCTGGAAGCCAGTGCGCTCCGTCGAGGCAGCGCGTGCCCACTCCGGTGACGAGAATGCTCGCCAGTTGCTCTTTGCCATCGGACGTCGGACGAATGTCGAGCGCAACAGGGACGTGACCGCTGTGATTGCGGATTCAGTGGCTGAATGTGGCCTGCCGTCCTGGATTGCTGATGCGGCCGAAACCCATGATTACGACGCCGCAGTGCGTGCCAGTCACGATTCGGCAATGCAGTTGGGCGGTGAGGGTGTCGGCACGCCGATCATTGGCATCCCAGGTGTAGGCGGTGAACGAGTCGGCTACTTCGGGCCGGTGGTCACTCCGACTCCGCGCGGAGATGCCGCAGGTCGGCTGTGGGATGGCTTGCTGATCCTTGCCTCCACTCCTGGGTTCTATGAACTGAAGAGGGAACGCCGAGCAAAGGTGTGGTGC
>DNXA01000235.1 GCA_003506065.1 Actinomycetota bacterium | reverse complement strand
GCGTCCCAATGACGTCCACTACAGTCACCAGCAGCCCGCGACGGCAGCATAGAAATCAATCGAATCCACTGCCCGAAATCACCACAGCAGCCCAGGCTCAGTCATGGCTCACCCAGTATGCGGCAATATTCGTGAGGGATCCATGCTCAGGTCGACACTGCAGAAGTGCCTGACAACGCCGATAATGCACATTATGACACATTTGCTCTGTCATCGTGGAGATGAGCGATCAGCCCAGCGGAGCGACGCTCTCCATGGCAATGTCCAGCCTGGGCCCCAAGTTGCTCTTGCCCGCGTCCAGGTACCAGGAATCCATCGACGCGTCTAGGCAGGCGAGTGCGGCTCCAGCCATCGCTGCAGCGCGCAGCTCTGGATGCGGCTGTTCCCCCGCCAGGCGGCGGGTCAATTGCGTCCTCGAGGCGCGCCCGAGTCTCAGCCCGCTTGCGATCCCTGAGCCCAGAGGTCCGCAATGTCGGAGTTGTCATAGAAAATACTTGCACACACTGCAAGTTTGCACAAATGCATACTTGCTCGGCTAGGGTCGCGCGCGGTCAATTGGCTTGCCGGTAGGAGCGAGCACCTGAATTTCTGAAATCCCACCGCCCGCCATGGCTGAGGCCTAGTGTGCGATCGCGGCTTGGTGCTCAATCCTCAAAGGCCGCATGCGACCCCGTCCACGCACTGAGGAGTGACATGTCCTTCACCATCGGCAAGCTCTTTCACATCATCCATATCTCAGATGACCTTGCTGAACTTGACGCCTGGTACGACGAGATCTTCAACCCCACACGCGGGATCATGGATGCGGGCTACTCCCCCATTGAGAAGCGCGATGCATCGCTGATTGTGATTGGCGACGCCATCATCGAGCCAATGGCCGAGAGCGATATCGAAGGCTCCGAACTGATGCCGGTCGGTCGTTTCTACAACCGCTTTGGCCGACACTGGCATTCGCTGGCCTGGTACATCGAGGATGTCGGCGATGCTTGGGACACCATGACAGCACTTGGTGTTCGCGTGGTGACCGACGGTGGCGTTGCCCTGCCCACCCGCCCAACAGACGGGTCACTGTTCACCCATCCGCGCGACACTCACACGCAGTTGGAGTTCTACCCGCATGTCATGCCGGTGGATCCTCGATACAACGCCGACTTTGACGCTCTGGCCTGGGAGAAGTATCCGCTGGGTCTGAAGCGAATGGCATACGCAACCGTGGTCGTCGCTGATCTGGACAAGGCTCAAGGGCTGTTCACCAAAGTGCTGGGCGGTGACTTGATTCACGAGAGCATGTCTGACCTCACTGGCACACACAATCTCTATGTGTCAGTTGGCGAGAACGCGATCGTAGAGCTTGCGCGGCCTACCAACGATGATTCCATTGCTGCTCGCGACCTCGACAAGAACGGCGATATGTGTCACGCCGTGACCTGGCAGGTACTTGATCTTGATCGGGCCGCGGCCTTCCTGGAGTCCAAGGGCATCCACATCATCGCTCGAGACGAGCACACGCTCATCGCTGATCCGGATGACACCTTTGGCGCACCAATGCGATTCACCGACATCTCGATCCCGGGTGATCCGCGCGGATAGGCATCTAGCGTGAGGATTCTAGGGCTCTGATCAGAGTCGGCTTGTCAATGCCGGCAATCGTCAGAGCTCTTGGAACTGTGCCGAGTTCTGCATGCAGGATCCCCAGCAGCAGATCCAGTTCTTCCATTTTGCGGTGCTTGAATTTCTTTCCTAGTTGGCTTGCGCTGCGCAGTGACTCCTTTGCCGATGCGCCCCAACCCGGACGACGGCGGCGCCGAGTGGAAGCAAGGCGCACTTCAGGCACTGGTTCCACTCCTGCTGCGCGCAGACTGCTGAGCTGCTCTTCATTCAGAGCAGACTGGATGACTTCGTAGCTAAAGCCCTGTTTCGCCAGAGCGCTTCCGGCCACAGTTGTCGGGCGCGAGGACAAGGCGAGCAGCAGGTGTTCTGCCTCAACGTCATGGGCTCGCAGTTTGGTCGCCTCCTCGACGGCGATCGCAATCAGCGTTCGAAGGTTCGTCATGTTCGATTCAGCCATTTCGTCTCCTCAGATCGATACCGGAATCTGCCAATCGCTGGATGTGCTTGCGATGGACGGCCTGCCTGGTGACGCCAAGGGCTTGTGCAACTTGGGTCCACGTCCATCCCTGGCGCATGGCGGCCTCCACGGCCGCATCCTCAAGTCGGTCTGCAAGCTTGCGCAGGGCTACGGCCGCGGCAAGATCGTCGGCAGGTCCACCTACTGGCGCGATATCCGATGTGTGCATATACGCAACATACATTGACAAAGTAGTTCTTGTCAAGCAATGTTGCTTATAGCTACCGAGTCTCAGAATCCAGGAAAGAGCCCCCGCAGATCATCAAGGGTGACGCGCGAGCTGGCGAGGTGCACCGTTTCGGGCGTGTGCTCAGGCGACAGCCGACCACTGAGCAGTCGCACGAAGGCCTCAGTCGGCATCAGCAGGACATCCTCTGCAGCAGTGGGCGCCTGAACGATGCTCACCGACTCTGCGATCCACAGTCCCAGCCGCCCTTCGGGATCGGTAGTGTCAACCTGGAGTTCCAACTCAAGTCCGTTGAGCACAGCTGGCTTGCCCAGGAACCTGAGGAAGAAGCTGACAGGACCTGAGAGCTGTTCCACAAGGACCTCTGCGAGGGATCCAGGAATGGAGTCCTGCGGATCAAATGCGACGCGAACATCCCATGCATGCAGGAGTGCCTCGTTCAGGCGCATGCCGGTGAGCACGTCCAGACCCACGGGCGCAGGAAGAAATCCCAGGTCGAACTTCAGACTGTCACGAGTGTGGGCGTCCATTGCCTCATAGGTGGAAAGCAGCGCCTCGGTTGACTGAAGGAAGCCCTCGGCCTTCTGCTGCTGGGACATGGCATTCCAGCGATCCCAGACGCTCTGGTTGAAATCCTGTGCAGGGCTGCCCTGGCCAGACAAGGCGCGTCTGGCGCCTTCCAAACCAATCTCAGCCCCGCTGCCTAGGTGGCTCAGTACCTGTGCAACATCCCATTGACTTGAACCAGACTTCCGATCCAAATCGCTTGCCGTGAACCGCCGTACGCGGTCCGCCAGATCATCCCGGTTGAGCCGCAGCGCTTCGATGGTGCGGTCGGTCAAGGTGCTCATTGCTGTCCCTCTGAATCGTGAGCATCACCTTGCGGTGCATCAGTTGGCGCTTCAGGGGCTGCCTCGATGGCCGACGGCGCAGGAGTTCCATCAATTGCAGGAGTCTGGGGTGCCGCTTCGACAGCAGACTCAGATTCCGGCTTTGAAGCGCGCGATCCGGTGCGCAGGACAATGCCGAGCACCGCAATCGCCGCAATCGCCAGCACCCCAAGGAGAACGTAGATCCACACCATCGATGAGCTGCCATTGTTCAGCGCTCCGACCACGGTGATGCTGAGTGGATCCTCGAGCGAGCCCTTGATCGTCATCGTGTTCGGACCTGTCTTCACAGCGCCAGAACCGGTGATGCTTGAGATCTCTCCGGGGAAGGTCAGCGTGAATTCGTACTCGCCTTGGG
>DNXA01000269.1 GCA_003506065.1 Actinomycetota bacterium | reverse complement strand
ATCCATCAGCGGATGACCGTGGATGAGCTGGCCAGTGCGTTCACTGTGTATCCGAGCCTTTCTGGCTCGATCGCTGAGGCGGCCCGCCACCTTCACGTGCACTCTGAGTAGCACGATCAGTGACGCGGGCCCCGCCCGCGGGTAGATTCGATCCGTGACCGATCACCCGAGCACTGTCCAGGCCCAAGAGCGTGCAACCGAAGCCGCCCAGGCGCTGATCTCACTCACAAGGATTCCCGAACATGATGTCGCTGTCGTGCTCGGCTCTGGTTGGGTTGCGGCGGCCGAAGCACTCGGCACCACCGTTGCTGAGATCCAGATGACGCAACTGCCGTACTTCACCTCGCCGGTGGTTGCCGGTCATGCAGGACGAGTGCGCAGCATCGATGCAGACGGGGTCCGGGTCCTGGTGTTCTTCGGGCGCACACATCTGTATGAGGAGCGCGGGGTCGACGCCGTCACACACGGAGTGCGCACTGCAGCCGCGGCAGGCTGCCGCACGATTGTGCTGACCAATGGTTGCGGCGGGCTTGACCCGAGCTGGCAACCAGGAACACCCGTGCTCATCAAGGATCACATCAATCTCACCGGCACCTCCCCTTTGCACGGTGCGCATTTCGTGGATCTCACTGATCTGTACAGCTCCCGACTTCGCGAGATCTGCAAGCAGGTGGACCCCACACTGGCCGAGGGCGTCTACGGGCAGTTCCACGGTCCGATGTACGAGACGCCTGCCGAGATCCAGATGCTGCGCACCATCGGCGGCACCCTGGTGGGCATGAGCACCGCACTGGAGGCAATCGTGGCTCGCTCCCTTGGCATGGAGATTCTCGGCATCTCATTGGTCACCAACCTCGCGGCCGGCATGAGCGGTGAAGCCCTCAACCATGAGGAAGTGCTCGCTGCAGGCAAGGCCGCCTCGACTTCGATGGGTGAACTCCTCGCCCGGGTGATCCGGGAGCTGGGATGACCAAGGTGCAAGCCAAGGCCCTGGCCTGGCTTGCAATGGATCCTGATCCCAACACCCGCTCATCGCTCCAGACTCTCATCGCATCAGCCCGCGCAGATGATCCTGATGCCAGCCGCGAACTCGACGACTGCTTTGCCACGCGACTGGCATTCGGCACAGCAGGCATCCGCGGAGCAATGGGGCCAGGGCCCAATCGGATGAATCGCGTCGTCGTTCGACAGACGGCGGCCGGCCTTGCCGAATACCTGCTCGCCCACGGTGGTGGCTCAGCGGTGATCGGTCACGACGCCCGCCATCAGTCCGCTGAATTCGCGCATGACGTGGCTGCTGTGCTGGCGCAACGCGGACTCAGCGCCATGGTCCTGCCGCGGGCACTGCCCACGCCTGTCCTGGCTTTTGCCATTCGCTGGCTCGGTTGCGCTGCAGGGGTGATGGTGACGGCAAGTCACAATCCAGCGCGAGACAACGGCATCAAGGTCTACCTCGGTGATGGCTCACAGATCGTGGCCCCGGCCGACGCTGAGATCAGTGCAGCAATCGATCGAGTCGCCGAATCCAATGACGTGTCGGCGGTGCCCAGCGACGCTGAGTGGATCACCCTCGACGAACAGGTCATCGATGCCTACGTCGACGCGGCCACCTCCCTGGTCTCAGGCTCCACCGAACGTTCCATTCGTGCCGTGTACACAGCGATGCACGGGGTAGGCGGTGACCTTCTTGCGCGTGTCTTTGATCGGGCAGGGTTCCCTGCGGTTGTTGCAGTGCGTGAGCAGCAGCAGCCCGATCCCGATTTCCCCACCGTCGCCTTCCCCAATCCCGAAGAGTCCGGAGCCATGGATCTCGCACTCGCCCTGGCTCACAGCAGTGAAGTCGACCTGATCATCGCCAGCGACCCAGATGCCGACCGCTGTGCGATCGGGATCCCTGATTCCGCTGCAGCCGGATGGCGGATGCTCAGCGGTGATGAAGTCGGCTGGCTGCTTGGTTGGTGGATGCTCCAACGCGGCGCCCGCGGCACCTTCGCTCAGTCGCTTGTCTCCGGATCGATGCTCGCGGCGATCGCTGCCTCAGCATCAGTTAAGTACCGCCAGACCCTGACTGGCTTCAAATGGATCAGTCGGGTCCCCGATCTCGCATTCGGCTATGAGGAGGCCCTGGGCTACTGTGTTGATCCTGCGCACGTGCGCGACAAGGACGGCATCACTGCGGCCCTGCTCTTCGCCGAGATGGCTGCCAGCGCCAAGGCTGAAGGACGCACTGTCCAAGATCTCCTCGATCAGCTCGCAGTCGACCATGGCGTCTACGCGACAGCACAGGTGTCCGTCCGGATGGCCAATGCAGGACTGATTGCCAAGTCGATGCACGAGCTGCGCCAGCATCCGCCCACGTCAGTTGGTGGACTCGCAGTGGAACGCCTCGATGACCTGGAGCAGCCCATTGATGGGCTCCCGCCGACCGATGGCATCCGGTTCATCCTCGAAGGCGGTGGACGAGTGATCGTTCGCCCAAGTGGCACCGAGCCCAAGGTCAAGTGCTACCTACAGGTGATCGAAGCCGTGCATGAGACAGACATTGCGGCCGCGCGTCAGGCTGCCGATGCGTCACTCGCGAGGATCGCCACTGACGCACGCCTATGGCTAGGGTGAGGTCGTGCCTCGACTGACCGCTGCGGACCTCGAAGATGCTGCGCAATCCGCCACAGCGATGTGCAGTCTGGTGTCGGGCCTGCCAGGAGTAGACGAAGTTGGTGCGCACGGACGCATCGCCATGCTGGGGACTCGCTCAATCAAGACGAGCTCGAAGAACTGGGCGATTGATACCGCCATCAGCATGGTGGACCTGACCACCCTTGAAGGCATGGACACCGCTGGCAAGGTTCGCGCACTGTGCGCCAAGGCCAAGCATCCAGATCCGCTCGATCCTTCAGTTCCGCATGTGGCGGCGGTCTGCGTCTATGGCGACATGGTGGCCACCGCGCGTGCTGAAGTGGGCAGCACTGTGCGTGTGGCAGCAGTGGCAACCGCTTTCCCCAGTGGTCGAGCCGAGCTTGACGTCAAGCTCGCTGACACCGCGCATGCTGTAGCGGCCGGAGCAGATGAGATCGACATGGTCATCGATCGAGGCGCCTTCCTCGCGGGTGATCTCGGCCTGGTCTTTGAACAGATCAAAGCCGTGAAGGCCATCTGCGGCAGCGCGCATCTCAAGGTCATCCTGGAAACTGGTGAGCTGCAGACCCTTGACAACGTTCGTCGCGCAAGTTGGCTGGCTATGCTCGCCGGTGCCGATTTCATCAAGACCTCCACGGGCAAGGTCACGCCCGCAGCAACCTTGCCCGTCACCTTGGTGATGCTGGAGGCCATTCGTGATTTCCACGAGATCACCGGACGACGCATCGGGATGAAGCCGGCCGGCGGCATCCGCACGAGCAAGGATGCAATCAAGTACCTCGTGCTTGTCAATGAGACTCTTGGCGAGGACTGGCTGAACCCGGATCTGTTCCGCTTCGGTGCCTCGACCCTGCTCAATGACCTGCTGCAGCAGCGCCAACGCATGACCACCGGTCACTACTCCGGCCCCGACTACGTCACGATTGACTAGAGCGACGGACTAGGGAAGAGGACCATGATATTTGAGTATGC
>DNXA01000084.1 GCA_003506065.1 Actinomycetota bacterium | reverse complement strand
ACCATCTGCACACGATTCATGTGGGTGGCCGGATCGTGCACTGGCACGATGATCATCGACAGCCCGCGATGCTTGGGCGCATCCCAATCAGTGCGCACCAGGCAGGTCGCGAAGTCGGCGGCAAAGGCGTAGGTGCTCCAGCACTTCTGGCCGTTGATGATGTAGGTATCGCCATCGCGCTGAGCGCGGGTGAGCAAGCCGGCGAGATCCGAGCCCCCACTGGGCTCGGACAAGAACTGGCACAGCACCAACTCACCAGAGATTGCACCGCGCACGTACTTCTGCTTCTGCTCCTCGGTGCCCATGTCGAGCAACATCGCAGAGCAGATTCCAAGCGATGGAACGTTGAGTGCCACTGGCATCTCGTACGGTGCCGACTCTTCATTGAAGGCCACCTGGTACTCACGAGTGAGTCCTTGGCCTCCGTACTCCCTTGGGAAGCAAATACCGGCAAAGCCACCCGAGAACAGCAGCTTCTGCAGGTCTCGTGCATCGAGCCAGTTCTGCTCCTCGGGGTCGATGCCCTCGCGCTTGGGCATCGTGCCCGCCTTTGGCATGCAGTTGGCGAGCCAAGTGCGAGCACGCTGACGAAAGTCCTCGACTGATTCTGAACGCGGGGCCATGGCATTCCTCACATCGCAGTACTGGCAGTGCGACCGATACTAGGTAGCAGTCATGCCGAGCGCAGGATTTTGCCGGGACTGCGTTCTAGCCGTAGACGAGAAACTCAATGTCGCGGATAGCCGTGGCCAACGGGACAGTGAGCACATGGCTCACTTCAGCCTTCACGCCTATCCGGAAGCACTCGCGGTAGTAATGGATGATTTCGCGCGGAGATCCGTGAAATTTGTTGAATACCTCAATGCCATAGGCCTGAAGATCCGTGACCAGGGCGCGGGAGTTGTGGACCTTGTCGGCGATGGACACCATGACCAACTCGGCCGGCTCGGTCTCCAGTCGATCCAGGTATCGCTGCTTGCGTTCCCAGTAGATCGGCCAGAAACCGTCCTCGTCATCGTCCAGTGAATCGCTGCAGCCCAGCACGATGTCCGCGACTCGATCACCGAACACCGTGCGCACTTCGGCAAGTCGCCACAGCCCGCCTTGATCCTCGACGACATCGTGGAGCAGGCCAGCGATGGCTTGATCCTCGTCGCCGCCAGCCTCGATGATCAGGCTCGAGACGCCAAGGAGATGCGACATGTAGGAAATGTTCCCGCCCTTGCGAGTCTGGTTCGCGTGGGCGCGCGAGGTGTATCGAACCGCCTCGAAGTAACGGTCCGAAAGTACGAGGTGCGGGCGTGCCATCAAACTCCTTTGTTGCCTACACAATGTCACATTCCCGCTGAATCCGAATCAAATCCCCAGTCATCCACGGCTGGGCGAGTGCTACTGCAGGACTCCGCTCTCCACCGATTCAAGGTAGACAAAGGTCGGCGAATGGACACCGGCTGCTCGTCGCAGCTCCACCAACTCCGGCGATTGGAAGAACTCGCGAGCGGCATCAAGGGATGTCCAGTGTGAGAAATGGACCAGATTTCGGGGAGAGGCCTCGTCTCGCAGGAGTTGGTAGCTCAACTCTCCAGCGGCCTTGCGAATGTCGGCAGCCTGATCAAAGACCAGCTTCCACGCGTCATAGTGCTCTACCTCGTGAATGATCAGCACATACGGCTCCATGCGCATTCCCCTTTCGATCCTTTCGATGACTGACTCGAGCATGACAATGGCGAGCACCCCCGGTGCCCGCCATTGTCATGCTGTCCTTGCTAGTTCAGCACCTTGCCCGTGTTCGTGTCGATGAACTTGCCACCGCACGTGGGCTTGGCATCAGGCACGAGATCGGTGCCCTTGACCGTCAGGTAGTAGCCACAGGTGGACGGCGTGCCGTTCGGGGTGATGCCCGGCTTGAAACTGATCTTTCCAGGAGCAAGCCCACCACCGTCGTAGTTGGTGACATTGCGCAGCTTGTCGATGAACAAGGCCCGGGTCGGGCACTTGCCTGCCTCCTTCAATCCCCGGATCAACAGGTCAGCGGCGACGTAGCCCATCGGAGCAGATGCTGAGTAGGGGTTCAGTCCGGCAGCCTTCATGCCCGCAGCGAAGGTCTTCACTCCACGGATATTCACCCCGACTGGCACTGCGCCGTAGGTCGTGCCGATGGCTCCTTCGAGCGCGCCATTGAGGGTCCTCAGCACGGATGGATCAGTCAGCCCAGCGACGTTGAAGCCCTTGAGCTTCACGCCTTGCTGCGACAGAGCCTGAGCAAGGGACACGCCACCCTCGATGAATCCGGTGAAGATGACACCGTCAGCACCTGAGGACTTCACGCGCAGCGCTGTTGACGTGGCGTCGTGCGCACCCATGAGCTCGTCTGCAATACGCAGGACAGTGGTCAGGCCTGGAACGAACTGCACAGTCTTGGCCTGGGCATTGCCCGAGTTCGCCGCGCCGGGTGAGGCATGGTTGATGATGGCCAGCTTGGTCACGCCCAAGGACTTCAACTGGTCAAACAGTCCGGTGCCGTTGATGTTCGAGGGCAGTGGCACGCCCGTGCCGGAGAAGGCATTGCGATCCAATGCGAGCGGCAGGTTGCTGAAGCCGGTCACCGGAATGTTCTGCTGCTTGAGAGTGGTGTACATGGCATCGACGGAACTGTTCACGCCAAGACCAAAGATGTGATCGGACTGCAGAGCCTTGTTGATCGCCGAGATCTGCGTGGTCGGGCTGGACCCATCGTCATACACCGTGAGCTTGAGCTTGCGGCCGAAGACTCCGCCCTTGGCGTTCTCCTGGTCGATGCGCAACTGAGCGGCCTGCCATGCGCCTTGGAAGTTCGGCGCAGCCGGACCAGTCTGGGGAGTCATGAAGCCAAGGCTCACCGAACCGGAAGAGACCCCTTCTTCTGGAGCGCAGGCAACCGGCTTTGTGGTGATTGATGGTGCGGGGGTCGGCGCCGCAATGGCCGAGGTGGCCGTCAGTGCAAGCAGCAGCGAGGCGCTTACTCCAGCCACGGCAAAGGTGGAACGCCGACGGGCGTTGGTGGTCAAGGATTTCAAGGATTCCTCCAGTTGGCGGCGCACGGTCGTGCGCTGGTAATTTGAGCGAAAAGCACCAAAACATGGTGGTTTGGCCGTTGCCAAAATGCTCGCCAAGCAAGAAGTAAATGGTAGATACCTTCCATTTGTTATGGTTTCGTTATCAAAATTCCGACATATCCGGATATATCAACCTGCACCGTGACAGTGGGTCGTCGATGGTTGGCCACCGTTCAACATTGGCGCCAAACCAGTCGGCGGCCGTCGGTTGGATCCAGTACCTTGCGATCGCCCCCAGCCCTTGCCGAAAAGGAATGTGCCCGTCGTGAGCCTGACACTGAATGACCTCGCCCCCCTGCGAGAAATCCGCACGACCGCCGAGGGATACACGGTCAACACCTTGGTGACGCCGCACGGTGGGATCTATGGGGCGTACTTGATGTTTCAGCAGGTCCTCATCG
>DNXA01000199.1 GCA_003506065.1 Actinomycetota bacterium | reverse complement strand
GACGTGATTGACCTGCTGTACTAGTAGGCGCCGTCTCCGACCAATACGGCCTTCACGGTCTTGGCCACGATCACCAGATCCAGTGCCGGTGACCAGTGCTCGACATAGTCCAGATCCAGGCGCATGCGCTCATCCCAGTCGACGTCCTTGCGCCCCGACACCTGCCACAGGCCGGTCAGGCCCGGCTTGGTGAGATGACGGCGATGATCGGCGTCGCCGAGCAGTGGAAGCTCATCGACCAGCACTGGCCGGGGTCCGACCATCGACATCGTTCCGCCGATCACATTGATCACCTGCGGCGTCTCATCGATGGACCAGCGTCGCAGGAAGCGACCAAAGGGAGTGATGCGGGGATCGCGGCGGTAGCGGGCTGTGATGCTGGCATCGGGCGTGCCGATGACCTCGTCGCGACGTTCGTCGGCACCGACATACATCGTCCGGAACTTTGCGACCTGAATGAGCTCACCGCCGCGTCCAACGCGCTCCTGGAAATAGAACATCGGTCCGCGGCTGGTGAGTTTCACGCCGATGGCTGCCACGATCATGAAGGGCAGGAAGACCAGCAGGAGTATGAATGCGAACAGCAGATCCAAGGTGCGCTTGATCGCACGCTTTGGTCCAGTGAGGTGGGGCTCGTCCAGGTGGAGCAGCGGCAGATCAGCTGCCATCCGCATCGTCACTCGCGGACCTGCAACATCACCAACGGCAGGGGCCACAAGCAGATCCACTCGTGGGCCTTCGAGCCTCCATGCCAGTCGTTGCACTACTTTCGCGCCGATGGCCGGCGAACCGGCGATGGCGACCGTGTCAGCATCTTCGAGTGCGATGACTGCCATGACTTCATCGAGCCAGTCGTCGAGCTCATCCTCAGAGATGTCAAAGGCCGGTTCTTCGAGGTCGTCGACCACGGTGAACCCGGCAACCGGATCGCGATCGAGCATGTCGACGATCTCCGACTTCTGTGGCTCTGCACCGATGACAACCGTGCGATGCAGGAAATGTCCGTAGCGGCGCTCGTGGCGCAGCCAGGAGCGCAGGACCCAGCGGACAACCAGGAGCAGGAGCAATCCCGCGGTGAAGGTGATGAGCACAAAACCACGTGACAGATCGAGTTTGAAGGCGAACACCACCACTGCCACCGCACCGAAGACCGTGGCTGTTGCAGACACCACGCGCTTGAACTCCTCCGAGCCCACGCCCAATACGCGGGTGTCGTAAGCGCCGCGCAGCACCATGACGGCCATCCAGGCGATGACCACGATCACCACCAAGGAGACGTAGGTGGGGTCGTTGATCTCAACGTTGAATGGGATGGCCCACCGCAGGGTGAAGCCGACAATGCCCGCCACAGTGATGGCGATGAAATCCCAGATGATCGCGCGGGTTGCGTAGACGCGCAATGGATCGCGTCGCAGATGTGGCCGATCACGCCGATTGTGAGCCGAGGACCACCCGATGCGAGCTGGCGTGCGCAGATGGCTGGTGGCGTCAAGGGGCACAGAGCCGTCCTGCGTCACCTCGTGTGTCATCTGTCCTCCGGGGCCAAGGTTACCAGCGGACTTCGCTGCACCCCGGTTCCCAAGGATCGCGCACTAGGCCTGCAGATAGATGCGGACCGGCACCTCAGTCAGCGTCAACTGCGAGCCTGCTGGCACCTGAGAGCACTTGGCTGCTGGATCGCACATCAACGTGCTGCCTTCTGGAGCGGTGTATGTCGCCGTTCCGGTGTTGGCCCAGGCCACGATTGACTTCTGACCGGCGCGGGTGAAATTGCATGTCACCACCTCGCCAGTCTCGGTGCACCCCTCGAAACTGGATCCGATGACCCAGTTCTCCACAGCGAAGAAGCCTTGCTCGGCAGGTGAACCCGGGTAGGCCTGAATCCCCAGCAGCGCATAGGGCTTCTGGGTCCAGATGTACCAGTACGAGCGTTCGATGCCGTACCGCAGATCATCGATGTAGGTGCGCACCACCCAGCCGGCAGCCTTCAGACCAGTGATCCTCTGCTTTGGCAGGTCTCCTGGACCAGCCAGGCCGTAGTTGAGCTCGGTGTCCCACACCGGCATGTCAGCTGGAGCGCCGGATTCGGTGATGGCCTGCTTGGCCATTGCGATCAGCTTCCCGCGGGCAACCGGGTCACCATCAGCCTTGGGGTAGGTGTGAAGTGCGAGTATGTCAACTGGCCAATCGAGCTTGGCAAGCTCGCTGAGATAGGCCGCGAAGAAGCGATCAAAGGCTGACTGCAAGCGCAGGGCCGGCGAAGCCGAGACGATCTTGGCCTCGGGATCATTGGCCTTGATGATGTCGTAGGCGCGCTTGGTCATCTCCGCCAATTGAGCGGGGGTGCCGTTGAAGAACTGCTTGAGATTGGCCTCGTTCCAGATCTCGTATGAGGTGATCTGACCCTTGTAGCGCGTGACGACCGCGCGCACCCAGTTGTCCCAATCGGCCATGTTCGCGGGGGCACTGTTGGCGCCCGGATACGGCGGGTACACCGGAATGGTCTTCTTGGAGGCAGCCCACGTAGGAGTGGTGCCGAGCACCATCAGAATGTCGCTCATGCCCTTGGACTTGGCGTTGGCGAGCGCGCCATCGAGGTTCTTCCAGCGGAACACACCCTTGGAAGTCTCGATCTGCGACCAGGCCGTGCCGTTGTCCCA
>DNXA01000259.1 GCA_003506065.1 Actinomycetota bacterium | reverse complement strand
GGTAGCGCACTTGACTGGGGGTCAAGGGGTCGTGGGTTCGAATCCCGCCAGCCCGACTCAATTCTCCCCACAAACGCTGATACGAAGGCTTTGCGGCCCGAATTGCGCCGAAATGTTCCGTCGCAGTGCTGATCCGGCAACGATTCTTGTGTTGCAGCTCGTTCCCACTTCTGAACCGAACCGTTTATTGGCCCCATTGAGGCATACCTTGTACGACAGGGACAACTACGCGTGAGGAGACCACGATGAGCCAGCCACTAGCTGAAGTTGAACATCCCATATACGAAATCACTGGCACGAAGCAGGAGGATGGTCACTGGCTGTTGTCAGCCGACATCCCGGGCGGAGTCATCACCCATACAGTGAGGAGCGTTGACGATACGGAATGGCTAAGGCACGAGATGAAGGCACTCATCTCTGCCCAACTGGGCACTGATGTTGATTCGTTCAAGGTACGATTCCACTACGTGTAGAACGACACCAAGGCTCCGCACTTCATGAATGCCTGGCCCTCACGGATTTCTCTGCTTTGAACTCCACGAGGGCCTGCGTGCAGGATGCTGCATTCGATGGCGGCGTTCATTCGGGCGTCGTCGCCTGCTTCGGCGAACAGACATGGGCCACTGGACACATCGCAGTCTCATAGTTAACGAAGCTGTAGTCCTGCCATGAGTTCATCGTGTGTACGTGCGCGCGCATTGGTACGCCTGACTAAGTCATGGCAATAGATCCGCCGATTGGTTCGTTCACGCTCGTAGGGCAAGCGTGCTGTTCTGAAGCGCCCCAGGTTTGATGCCGCCTCTGGGGTGTGCTCGCCATTGATTGGCGAGTAACCGTCCGATTTTGCTAGTTCCAGTCGCGTGAGATTTGCATCCGTTAAACACTCTTGGGACGAAACTCGCACGACGATTGGCGGCGCCTCGGGTGGCCGCGACTTACGCTAGCGACACCATGCGAAGAGTTGTCGTCGTCAGCAGTGCCTGCGGGCTGCTGGCAATCAATGCGGTGGCCCTGCTGTTGCTCGTAGGGCCGCTGTCTTCTGGCTCATCGAATGCTGCCGTTGTGTCGTCCGAGCCATCGGTTGCGAGTCGGGATGCACAGCTGGCAGTCGCGGCATCGAGCGAGCTTCCGCCCGGAGCGCAGGACATGGATTTAGCGCTTCTCAGCGTCGGAGCGACTCAAGTGCTTGGCAGTTGGCCTTCGTGGTGCGGAGCACCCCCACAGGCTCCTTGGCAGAGATTCGGCGTGACCGCAGATGGCACTCGGGTGGGGGTTGTGGTCGCCAGTGCAGGCGATGGCAAGAGACTCTGGCAGGAGCAGCTTGCGCAACTGTCTGGGTGCACGCAGTTCCGCGTGGTCAATTCAACTCCAACTTCGTTGACCCTGCGCCGCACTGACGTGCCAGTGACGTGGGTGGTTGCTCGATACGAGGATGTGCTCGCCAGCGTGCTCCAAGTGTCCGAGGGTGCGCCGATTGAGACTCTTGAAACGATTGCCACTGATTTGGTGGAAGGCACCGCCTCTGAGTGCCTGAGCAACCCGGATGATGACACGAGTCGCAATCCCTATCGCCCGGGCTACCTTCCTTGGCATCCCGCTGTTCCCATCGATACCCCAGATCCCAGTGGTCCGAAGGTGCCTGAGGTTTCAGCCACCGTTGAGTGGACGGCCCCGCCGGCGATTGCGCGGCCTGAGCTGGCGGTCATCTGGCCGCCCAACGTCACGTACAACCCGTACACGATGACGGATGTGACGCTTGCTCCGATACGTCGCGTGCCAGTGCTCGTTGATCCAGCGGAACTGCTGCCGCCCGCGGTCCCTCGGCCTGCTGCCTCACCACCGGCTGCCATACCTCTGCCAACCTCGGTCACTGCCTACTTCGCGCGTCCAGACACGGTGGGACCTGGATGTGGATGGGCATTCGCTGGCACCGTGCCGCCTGTATTTGACCCGGCGCTGCCGGGGAAGGAGTTGGAAGGCCGCATCGACGGCGCCTTCGCCACTGCGGCGGACAAATTGGCCTCGTGGCTGGTGTGGTCGGTGGATGCGAGGGAGTACGCCCTCGAGGATGCACAGACGCGAGCAGCACTTGAGGCCTGGACGCGCTATGACCAGGCACTTGAGAAGGCAACGGTGGCGTGGCAGGCCGCCCTTGATCAGCACACGATCTCGCTGGACACCTGGTACGCGTATGTTCCTGTGGCACCTTCGCCTGCACCTTCAGGGCTGCCGTCAGGAACTTCGACGGATGTGCCGACCGTCGGGCCGACCGCATCACCGTCGACTAGCCCAACAGCGACAGGTGTTCGATGACGCGCTCTTGCCGACTGACCGCCCTGGTTGCTCTTGCCGCCATGGCAACTGTCTTCATGAGTGCCTGCACGTCTGCGTCGCAATCACCGGTATCGGATGCCGGTTCGCCGGTGGCCGCTGTCGCTGAGTCGAACGCCGCATCACCGTCTGCGTCTTCGTCCGCGGCATCGACGCAACCAACGCCCATCCTCGACGGCTTGCTGACGACGGCATCCGGCGAGCGGGTCATCGATGACTCCATCAACGAATATGAGGCGCGTGGGGCTGAAGGCCTGCAGGCAGCGACACGTTCGGCGAGCAACCCAATCAGCAATTACCGCACTCAGTTGCTCAGCAAGGGCTGGAAGCTGACGGTTGACGAGCCCACGAGGATCGCAGCACAACTCAAGGGAGACTGGATCACCCTGACCACCACTGATATGGAGTCCTTTACGGGAAACCTTCCTTGGGCGACCGTCATTGCGTATGCGCGTCAGGCAGATGCGGCGGCTGATCAGTGAGAGCTCCCAGGTTCTTGTCAGTGCCAAAACCGCATCGGCCGCAATGGCGCGACTTCGCCGTCGGCCTGGCGGTTATGTGCGCACTCATCGCTGGTCTGATGCTGCCTGTGCTCGCAGGCACCCGGGCTGTGGCCAACCAAGTGGATCAGCTTCTGGTCGACTTCGTTGACCTGCAGCTCCCCGGCGAATCCGTCATGCTCGCTGCCGACGGCACTGAGATCGCCCGCTTCGCTGCCTATGACAGGAAGCCAGTCACGCTGGCCGAGATCTCGCCGTGGGTAACCAAGGCGCTCATCGCGACCGAGGACGTTCGGTTCTACCAGCACCCGGGGGTCGATGTCTTCGGGCTGCTTCGTGCCGTGCGCAACAACGCTGAATCCTCCTCGCAGGAGGGCGGATCAACTCTCACCATGCAGTACGTCAAGAACGTTGCCCTGCTGAAGGCTGAACTGTCTGGAGATCCTGAAGGGATGCGGCAGGCTACCGAAGGCACGATCTCGCGCAAGGCGACTGAGGCCATCAAGGCTGTGGCACTTGAGCGCAGGCTGAGCAAGGAGCAGATTCTTGAGGGCTACCTGAACGTTGTGAGCTTCGGCTCCGATGCGTACGGCATCGAATCGGCTGCCCGGCGCTACTTCTCCCGCGATGCGAAGACGGTGAGTCTGAGCCAGGCCGCGACTCTGGTTGGCATACTCAAAGCGCCCTCATTGTTGAATCCAATTCGAAACCCAGACGGCGCGCTCAATCGACGCAACCTCGTCCTTGATCGACTGGAGTCAAATGGTGACATCAGTTCTGCCGAGGCGCAGGCCGCGCAGGCAGAGCCACTGGGTTTGAAGGTCACGTACCCGGGGCGCGGATGCGAGGCTGCAACGGGCGGCTGGGGGACCTACTGCGATGCCGTGCTGCGTCAGCTCACGGATGACAAACTGCTGGGAAACACCGCCGCAGAGGAAGCTGCCGCCTGGACGCGCGGCGGCTTGGAAATTCAGACCCCATTGGTTCCAGCCGCACAGCGAGCGGCACGCGCCGCAGCGCGCGCCCATGTTCCAGCGCAGCACAGGGCCTCAGCGGTCGTCGCGGTCGTCAAGCCTGGCACTGGGCAGGTGGCAGCTCTGGCGTTGAGCAAGGACTTCGGCAGCGGGCCCGGAAAGACAGAATTGCCCTTGGGCACGGCCCCTGTCACCGGTCCAGGATCCACGATGAAGCTCTTCACTCTTGCGCGCGCAGTGTCCGACGGCATCCCATTGACCACTGTCCTGCCTGGTGGCACCAGTTACACCGCGCAGGCCGTGAAGAACCCGGCCTCGGGCTCATTTCACAACTACAACACCTCTCCGGCATCCAATGTCTCGATCGTGCAGGCAACCACCCGATCGCTCAACACA
>DNXA01000114.1 GCA_003506065.1 Actinomycetota bacterium | reverse complement strand
GTGGTGCTCGGCGATCCGTGCCAGCATCGTCGAGGAGACGATCGATGCAGCGAGCACCGGCGGTGGCGCGGAGTTCTTGAGTGATGCGGCTAGATGATCGCCGAGCAGAACACCGACCTCATCGCCACGCAACATGCGCCAGCCCAGATCAGGATCATTGATCGCCGCGGCACAGCGATCGGCATCCGGGTCGTTGGCAATGACGAGATCCACTGCGTCCCGTTGAGCCAGAGCGATCGCCAGATCAATCGCACCGGGTTCCTCGGGGTTGGGGAAGGCAACCGTCGGAAAGTCGGGATCCGGATTGGCTTGTTCTGGAACGCTCTGAAGCTGGGTGAACCCCGCCTGAGCGAATACCCGCCGCACGATCTCAGTGCCCACGCCGTGAAGTGCGGTGTGAACGATCGAGATATCGCGGGCGCTGCTGGCGCCCACGGTTGCAGTGACGGCGTTGCAGTAGGCGGTGATGGTCGCTTCATCGACGATGTCCCACCCGGTTCCACGCGGAGCGGATGCGAGTGAAGTAACCGCGTTGATGTGTGCGGCGATCTGGGCATCGGCAGGTGGCACGATCTGCGAACCGCGATAGACGACACCGTCCACCTCGCCGCCGAGATAGACCTTGTAGCCATTGTCTTGTGGTGGATTGTGGCTCGCGGTCACCATCACGCCGGCATCTGCATCGAGATGTTCGACCGCGAAGGCGAGAACTGGAGTGGGAAGCACGCGCGGCATGAGCAGTGCCTCCATCCCGGCACCACGCAGCAGTTCGACGGTGTCGAGTGCGAACCGTTCGGAGTTGTGACGGGCGTCGTAGCCGACCACCACGCGGGTGCGGTGACGCTCTTGTAGGTAGGCGATCAAGCCCAAAGCTGCCCGACCGACGACAACTCGGTTCATGCGATTGGGGCCGGCGCCGAGCGCTCCGCGCAGTCCCGCTGTTCCGAACTCCAGAAAACCGGCAAAGCGATCTGCTACCGCTGTCTCATCATCGGCATCGAGCAGAGCTTGCAGTTCGGCCCGCGTCTGCGGGTCTGGATCATCAGCCAGCCAGGCTTGTGCTTGGGCAAGCAGCTCCGCTTTCATGCACGCCTCAACACATCGCTGAGGAGCGCACCCATCCGCTCGGCTGCAGCTTTTCCGGCTGCGATCACTTCGTGGTGATCCAACTTCTCGCCGGTGATGCCAGCAGCGGCGTTGGTGACCAGTGAGATGCCGAGCACCTCGGCACCCATGGCATGAGCGGCGATCGCCTCAGGAACGGTGGACATGCCAACCAGGTCTGCACCGACCGTTCGCATCATGCGAATTTCGGCTGGTGTCTCATAGGTGGGCCCGCGCCAATGGGCATACACGCCTTCGGCCAGAGTCGGATCGGCTGCCTTGATGAGTGCACGGAGTCGCTTGCTGTAGAGGTCGGTGAGATCCACGAATTGCGCACCAGCCAACGGCGACATAGCGGTGAACGAGATGTGATCGTTGATGAGCACTGGTTGTCCGACTGAGTAATTCGGATTGATACCACCGCAGGCATTGGTGAGTACGACAACTCGAGCACCGGCTTTGACCGCAGTCCGCACTGGATGAACCACTGGCTCCATGCCGCGACCTTCGTAGAGATGAGTGCGACCGAGGAAGACCAGAACTCGACGGTCACCGAGTTGGTAGGAGCGGATGGTGGAGCCGTGTCCTTCCACGATCGGTGGCAGGAAGCCGGGAAGATCAGTGCTGGGGAACTCGTGCGTGGGATCTCCGAAGAATTCGGCAGCATCAGCCCAGCCCGACCCCATCACCAAAGCGATTTCGTGCTGGTCGACTCCGGTCTTCTCGCGAAGTGCTTCTGCACTTGCTTCGGCCGCTGCCACAGGGTCCTGATAGATCAGTTCGGTCACGGGCGAACTCTAGAGTGCCAAGCCGCCGGGTCAGAGACCTAATGATCGATCTAGAGTCCTAATGATCGACAGGGTCGCGAACGTAAGGCCGCGACATAGTCGGAGGGAGCACCCGCGGCTTCCGCGGCATCAGCGAGGATCCCGAGGTAGCGCGCACTGGGCAGGCCGCCCTCCCAACCATTGAGGACATAGAGCCAAGCGATTTCCTCGCCATCAAGTGTCTGCACACGCATACGCACTTTGCGATAGAGCCCGATCTCCAATCCCTCCCAGGCATCGAGTGCTTGCTCATCATCGAGAGTGAGGTCGTAGAGGGAGACGAAGAGGGCTTCGGTCGGCGCCTCTGCGATCGTGGCCAGGGCGCCCTCCCATCCCAACTCCTCGCCACCGAAAGTCAGCCGCCAGCCGGTGAGCCAGCCAGTGCCGCGATGGGGGGAGTGCGGGGCGCGCAGCAGCATCTGCCGGGGATCCAGATTTGATCCGTAAGCCGCGTAGAGCGCCACGCGTCACAGCGTAGGGGGAGACCGGACTGCAACAATGCGGGAGTGACGCGAATTGCGATCCTCGGTGGCGGCCCTGGTGGCTACGAAGCGGCGTTGGTTGCTGCCCAACTGGGCGGCGAGGTGACCGTGGTGGACAGTGACGGCATCGGTGGCTCGGCCGTCCTGACCGACTGTGTTCCCAGCAAGACCCTGATCGCTGCGGCCGAGGCGATGGCCGGGCTGGAAGAGCACGGCGCCATGGGAATCCGG
>DNXA01000156.1 GCA_003506065.1 Actinomycetota bacterium | reverse complement strand
GCAACATCGCCAGCGTGACCGGTGATCTCCATCATCTGCAGACTGTTCTGAAGGTTCACGCGCATGCCCATCGTCTCCCAGGCGCGCTTCACCCCGGCCTTGATGCCCATCAGAACTGACAGCGGTGCCTGAGCTATCTGCCAGGCGATGAGCTCGGCGGTCTGCTCGAGTTCATCAAGTGGCACCACGCGATTGACCATGCCCATGCGCTTGGCCTCGTGAGCGTCGATGGTCTGCGAGAGGTAGAGGTATTCATAGGTCTGGTGGAAGTTCATCGTCACCCAAGGCTCGATCAAGGTCTCGCCTCCGGGGAAGCCCAGGCCCTGCGGCAGTGGCATCTGGAAGTAGGAGTCCTCTGAGGCGATGACGATGTCATTCAGGAGTGCGAAGTAGGTGCCGCCGCCGATGCAGTAGCCCTGAACGGCCGAGATGGTCGGCTTGCGGAACTCCCAGAGGTGGAGCACTGGCCACGTGAAGAGCTTGGCCTGCCCGGCCCATGGGTGACCGTGCTCGGCGGCCTCGGCGAACTCCGGGTATGCCGGCCCGCCACTGGAGGGCACATCATGACCTGCCGAGAAGCCCTTGCCGTTGGCCTTCATGATGACAACCTTGATGTTGTAGTCGTTCTCGGCGTCGTTGAGGGAGTTCTCCACGTCCCAGACCATCGCCGAGCTCTGGGCATTGGCCTTATCGGGGCGGTTCAGGATGATCCGAGCGATGGGGCCGTCCTTCTCGTAGATGACCGCTTCAAGTTCGTGACGTTCCATCAATTTCACCCTTCATCTGCACCGTTGGCTGCTGTACCTCGCGGACCCTAGCCGCTCGACGGCCTGTGCCGAGGACGAATAGGACCTTTGGGGTGCCTCTCAAGGAGCGCATGCTGATGAGGCAATTGGAGTCGACAGGCATGTTCCGGTTAAGTTGAGGCTTGGCTTTGCCTCACGAACTTGTGTCGATTGGGGTCAGATGATGGGTCGCATCAGGGACATCGCTGGCTTTCCTGCGGCCCTCAGAATGATCCTCGGAGGAGCCGCCGCTCTGGGCTTGGTCGTGTTCGTCGCTCAGATTCCTCCTGGAACCATTTCGCAGGCGGCCCCCGCAAGCAGTTCCAGCTCTTCGGCGCAGCCCGCTGTCGAACCGCGCTTGAGCACCGCCGATGAGGCAGCGTGCGGATTGCTGAGAAGGGCGCTGCTGCGCGTAGCGCGCGGAATGCCCTTCGATCGGGCGCTGACCAACTACGCATTCGTGCCGTGGCCTGCGGGACAGCCGAGTTCGAACATCCGCGCAGTGTTCAATGCCTTCCAACGAGCCACATCGCTCCAGCTGAACTACATGCATGGTGAATCCACCCAGCGGGAGGCAGCCGAGGCATTCAACAGCTCGGTAGCGGCGTATTCCGGAATTTGTGAGGTGGGCGCATGAGGCACGGAGCTCCCCCATCTGGACTCGAACCAGAAACCCTTCGATTAACAGTCGAATGCTCTGCCAATTGAGCTATGGGGGATTAATTGCGGCCCGCAGAGAATAGCAAGGGCGCGAGGCAACACCAGCCGCAGGTCAGATACCCAGCGCTGAGCGCAATTCACTCAGCGCAAAATCGGCCTGAGCACGATTTTCGGGATCAGCTGGATCGACACCCTCATCGAAAACGACTGTCCAGGAAATCTCGTCACCGGGCTGGCGCCTTGCCGCAGCCAGGCATTGAGAGCCATTGGCCAGGATCAAAGTTTCGCTCACCACGACATTGGCGGTGACCTGAGTGCGCACTGCTGCGGGCAGGAGTCCGGGTTCGGCCAGCGGGATGCGCAGCCGCTGACTCCGGCCACTGGCCTGCTCAGTCGTGAGTTCCAGGAAAGGCTCGTTCCACTGAGCTCGGATGATGTCCACCCATGCAATTGCCGAGCCCTTGGCGTAGATGGCCTCATTGGTCGCGATGACGAAGAGCTCTGGGTCACGCTGGTCAGGTGCCCAGGCGATGACCCGCTCATCTGCGGGAATGCCAGCTGCCGCCCGCGCTGTCTTTGGCAGGCGATTTTTCGCAAGCTTCGTGAACACGCTCATGGGCGTTCTCCAAGGGCAGCCGCCTGCAGTGATCGTCGATAGGTCTCAAGTTCGAGCAACTCAGCGAACAACTGCTGATGCAATTCGCCCTGCTCCTCAGATTCAGTTCGCTGGAGGCGTCCGCGAACCTCAAGGATTCGACGGCCTGCATCCAGCTCAAGGAGTCGAGCGATCAGGCTGGTGGCATAGCGATCGCTGTGGACGGCATCGGATGGCAGAGGATCAACAGAGAGCTCGCGAATCATGCGTCGCACTTCGTCGTCAGGCGCCGCCTCGAGTACGGCATCGATCCAAAGCAGGCCATCGACCTGAGCGGCCGGGAGCCCAGCAAGCACGATGGCAGTGTGCACCTCGCGCGCGCGGGGGTGCGTGAAGGCCGAGGGCTCCAATGCCGAGTACCACTCTTCGACAACAGCTGGCAACTGCAGGGCGCACTTCAGCGCTTCACGTTCGATGGTGAACGCCGGACCATCGGCCGCAGGAACCGCGGGGGCAGGAGCCGGCTTCGATTCGGCCGCAGGAGCTTGATTGAAACTGGGCCGCTGCGTTGGTGCCGGACGTTGGCCTACGGCTGCGCTCACGGCGGCCACATCCAGACCCAGCCATCCCGCAAGCAACCGGGTGTACTCGGGCCGAAGAGCAGCATCCTTGATCTTGGCAACGACAGGTGCCGCCTCGCGCAACGCCGCAATGCGTCCCTCTGCTCGATCAAGATCATGCGCAGCCAGGATTGATTTGATCGCAAACTGGAACAGAGGCACCCGACGATCCACGAGCGCGACGACTGCTTCGTCGCCCTTGGCAAGGCGCAGATCACATGGATCCATGCCCGATGGCTCGACGGCAACGAAGGTGTTCGTGACAAAGCGTTGATCTTCGTCAAAGGCTCGCAGAGCCGCCTTCTGCCCGGCCGCGTCGCCGTCGAAGGTGAAGACCACTTCGCCACGCATCTGCTCGTCATCCATCAGCAGACGCCGCAGCACCTTGATGTGCTCGGAGCCAAAGGCCGTGCCGCAGGTTGCAACCGCGGTAGTGATGCCAGCGAGGTGGCACGCCATGACATCGGTGTATCCCTCGACGATCACCGCCTGTTGCTGCTTTGAGATCTCCTTGCGAGCCATATCCAGGCCGTAGAGCACCTGGCTCTTCTTGTAGATCGGCGTCTC
>DNXA01000208.1:415-3388 GCA_003506065.1 Actinomycetota bacterium | reverse complement strand
AGTACGGCGCAGATAAGCCGACTTCAGATCCAATGGAAGCCGCATACACCTCGCTGTATCTCTGGAAGGCAATGGCTGAGAAGGCCGGCTCTTGCAACCCAGAAGCCATCAAGGCTGCAGCTGATGGCATCACCTTTGCCGCACCTGAAGGTCTGGTCACGATGGATGGCGAAAACCACCACATCTACAAGACCGCTCGTATCGGCAAGATCACTGAAGATGGTCAGATCCTCGAGGTATGGAATTCAGGCGAGCCAATCAAGCCTGATCCCTTCCTCGAAGGCTACGACTGGGCAGCTGGCCTCTCCGGGGCCTCGCCTGCACCCAGCTCGAGCTGATTGAAGTGTCTGGGCCCATGCACATGGGCCCAGGCCGGGGTGGGAGTCAGGGGGGACTGACTCCCACCCCACAGTTCAGCGCGGTAGCCACGCACTCCACGAGAGGCCTTCTGTGATCGTCGTCAATCAGCTTTTCACCGGGATCAGTTTCGGTTCACTGCTACTGCTCATCGCCTTGGGCCTGACCCTCATTTTCGGCCAGATGAATGTCATCAACATGGCGCAGGGCGAGTTGTTCATGTTCGGCGCCTACACGGTCTACGTATTGCAGTTGTTCATGACGTCAGCTGGCCTCTCACTCTTTCTCGCACTTCCTGTCGCCTTCGTTGTCTCCGGACTCATTGGCTTGGCCATGGAGGTGCTCCTTATTCGAAGGCTCTATGAACGGCCCCTGGACACCTTGCTGGTGACCTGGGGTGTGGCATTGGTGCTTCAGCAGCTTGCGCGCAATATCTTCGGCGCGACCAACAAGCAGACAAGTGCACCTGAATGGCTCACCGGTGCTGTGACGGTTGGTGAGTTCTCCTTCCCAGCCAGCCGGCTCTTCATCCTGGCGCTCGCTCTTGGTTCAGTAGTGGTGCTCTCGTTGACTTTCAAGTTCACTCCGCTTGGTCGACGCATTCGCGCGGTTGTGCAGAATCGGCGACTCGCGGCCACGAGCGGGATTCCCACCAGTCGAGTTGACCGCACTACTTTCTTCATCGGCTGTGGCCTTGCAGGCATTGCCGGAGTTGCACTCACTCTGCTCGGCGCAATTGGCCCGACGATGGGCCAGAGCTACATCGTTGATGCCTTCCTCGTGGTCGTGGTCGGCGGCATCGGTCAGCTCAAGGGCACCGTGATCATGGCCTTTGCCATCGGCATGGCCAGCGCATTGATCGAATACCAAGTCGGCCCGAGCCTGGCCAAGGTGCTGGTGTTCATCGGCATCGTGATCTTCCTTCAATGGCGACCACAGGGGCTGTTCAGCCAGCAGACAAGGAGCCTGGCATGAACGCGACTCTTGAGAAGATCAAGACACATCCCCTGCTTGGGAAGCTGCAAGCCAATCCGTACCTGGGCAGGCTCTTTCGACCAGGCCCGATTCGCACCTTCTCTGGATTCCTCGCCGGCGGTGTGCTGCTCTTCCTCGTAGCGCCCGTCGTGCTTTCGCAATTCCGATTAGAGCTGCTTGGCAAGTACCTTGCATTCGCGATCGTCGCGTCCGGCATCGGCCTCGCGTGGGGACGCGGTGGACTCCTGACCCTTGGGCAGGGCGTGTTCTTCGGCATTGGTGCCTACGCGATGGCGATGCACCTCAAACTCTCGCAGACCCCAGAGGGGCAGCTGCCTGATTTCATGCAGCTCTACGGCGAGGTGGAGAAGCTGCCTGGCTATTGGGTCCCATTCCAATACGCATGGTTCGCGATTCCAGCGATCGTGATCTTTCCTGCGCTGATTGCCTATCTGCTGGGAGCCATGATCTTCCGCCGCGGCGTGCGCGGCGCGTACTTCGCGATTCTCAGCCAGGCGCTTGCGGCTGCATTGGCGATCTTCATCGTTGGGCAACAGGGCACAACCGGCGGAACCAACGGCCTGACGAATCTCAACAACTTCTTCGGCTACGACCTCGATGATCCGGTCAACCGCAAGATGGTCTATTTCATCATCGCTGGAATCCTGCTGGGCGTCATCGCGATCACTCGCCAGTTGATGTTCAGTCGCTACGGCGAGCTCTTGGTTGCCACGCGCGATGCATACCAACGCGTGCGCTTCCTTGGATACAACCCGGCCCGGGTGCTGACCGTTGCGTTCGCGGTGTCGGCCGCCATGGCGGGTCTTGGCGGTGCGGCATTCGTCTCCATCGTGGGCGCCATCAACCCGGCATCGATCGATGTCGTGCCTTCCATTGCCTTCATCATCGGTGTTGCCGTCGGTGGACGTTCGACACTGCTGGGACCAGTGCTCGGCGCCGTAGGCGTTGCCTGGTTCGGCACCGCGGCCAGCGAGGCCTATCCCGACTCGTGGCAGTACATCCAGGGCGGAATGTTCATCCTCGTAGTGGCCTTCCTGCCTGGTGGCCTGGCGACTCTGCCCGCAGCCTTCCGCGCGATCAAGGGAAAGTGGGACGATCGAAAACCACCTGAGATACCGAGCATGGGCAGCGGCGCGATTCAGGAGGCGAGCGCATGACCGATCAACCGTATGCCGGTCTTGAGGTTCGCAATCTGCGGGTGGAATTCGATGGATTTGTGGCCGTCGATGGAGTGGACCTCAATGTTGGCCGTGGAGATGTGCGCTTCCTCATCGGTCCAAATGGCGCTGGCAAGACGACGATCATCGACGCCATCACTGGCTTGGTGAAGTCCACTGGCTCGGTGCTCTTCGGTGAACAGGAGCTCAATGGCCTCGAGGTGCACAAGATCGCCCGCAAGGGCGTGGGTCGCACTTTTCAGACCGCCGCGGTATTCGAGGAGCTCACGGTGCTGCAGAACCTCGATATTGCTTCTGGTGCTCGACGCGGAATGGTCACCATGCTGCGGCGTCGCCACGGTGTGCCCGATTCGGTGATTGAAGCGCTGGAGACCATCGGACTTGCAGATCTAGCCAATCGCCAGGCCGGAATCCTCGCGCACGGCCAGAAGCAGTGGCTGGA
>DNXA01000208.1:0-408 GCA_003506065.1 Actinomycetota bacterium | reverse complement strand
CCGGTTGCTGGCATGAGTCACGATGAACGAGATGCCACCGGCGCTCTGCTGGGTGTCATCGCTCAGGATCGAACGGTCGTGGTCGTTGAGCACGATATGGATTTCCTGCGGAAGTTCGCGACTTCAGTCACCGTCCTCAGCAGCGGCAAGGTGCTGAGCGAGGGCACGGTCGCCGAAGTGCAGGCAGATCCACGAGTGCAAGAGGTGTACCTCGGCACTGGTGCCGTCGATGGGAGCGGTCTCTGATGCTTGAGATCCGAGATCTTCATGTTGGCTATGGGCGCACAACAGTGCTCCATGGCGTCTCGCTGAACTGCTCTGATGAAGGCGTCACGGCCGTCATGGGGCACAACGGGGCGGGCAAGAGCACTTTGCTGCGGGCCGCGATGGGATTGCTCAAGCCCAGAG
>DNXA01000281.1 GCA_003506065.1 Actinomycetota bacterium | reverse complement strand
CCCGCCACACTCATCTTCATCGTCAACTATTTCATGATCACGTCTTGGATGAACGCTGAGTCGATCACCTGACCGAGCACTCCGAGGTCAGCGCCCAGACGCACGGCCACTTCCTGGACGACGCGCACATCCTTGGCCACGAACCTGCCGATTGCCATTGCTGACTTCTCAAGAGAGCCACTGGCCGCAATGATCTGTATCGCGCGGCTGTTGCCGCTCGCGTGTGGGAGTGCTGCGAGCAGTACTTCCTCTGAAACGCCCAATTCCTTGCCCAATCTCAAGGCATCCGCGGCCAGGCCGATATGCGCAGTGAACAGGGCGTTGTTGATGAGCTTGACGCGTTGGCCGCAGCCAACCTGCCCTGCGTGCACGATCACCTCGGCATAGGTGGTGAGCAGCGGACGCACAGACTCCAGGTCCTCACTCGTTGCTCCGATGAACAAGGTGAGTCGGCCTGCTTTGATGTCCTGAGGGCCGCCGCTGAGGGCAGCGTCCACGACGCGTATCCCCTTCATCGCCGCCTCACGCGCCACGGCTTCCAGAGTCAGGGGATCGCAAGTGGTGTGCACGATGATCACGCCTCCGGCCGGCATTTCAGCGATGAGTCCGACTTCGCCAAAGGCAACCTCCCTGACCTGGTGATCGGTGAGCACGCAGATGAAGACGACATCGGAATGGCGGGCGATTTCCATCGCTGAACTGCTGCTGCGAATGCCGGAGTCCGTGAATTGCTGCGTGAGATTGCCACTTCGATCCAGCACATACGGATCGAAGCCAGCCAGTGAAAAACGTGTGGCGATCTCAATGCCCATCTGGCCGGCGCCTATGAATCCGACTGACACGTTGACTCCCTGTTCGTCCAATGAGATACGCGAGTATGGCTGGGCTGTTGACGGCCTGCATAGTCCAACTGCAGACGGCTTTGCTCCGCCTTCGCAATTGATCTCTAGAGCTAGATCAGCTTCAGCCGGACGTCCACGTTTCCGCGGATCGCGTTGGAGTACGGGCAGACGGCGTGTGCCTTCTCGAGAAGTTCCTGAGCCAAGCCAGCCTCAAGCTCAGGGGCGTAGAGATCAAGTTCGACAGCAAGTCCGAAGCCGCCATGCTCGAGTTTCCCAAGCGAAACACGAGTCGTGATCTCCGTGCCTTCAAGATCGGCATCAGTACCCGAGGCCACCATCTTGAGTGCCGAGTGGAAGCACGCAGCGTATCCAGCAGCGAAGAGCTGCTCGGGATTGGTTGCGCCGCCCTGTCCGCCCATTTCCGCAGGGATGCGAACGTCGACGTCGAGCAGCCCGTCACTGCTGCGGGTGTGGCCATTGCGCCCGTCGCCCGAAGCGGTGGCGATGGCGGTGTAAAGCGAGTTCATGAAGCCTCCAATAAATGGGACACAATTAAGTTGTGCACAATCTACATGAAAGCCCAAGCAGGGCGCGCACTGCCTCCGATGATCAGCACTCACGGGCGATTCATTGGCGTAACCCTCGACTCTCGTGGATCACCGCGGGAGAATGGGACGGGTCAGTGAATCGTGAATGCTGCCCAGTGCTCATTCCGTGGAACAGTTGTGGAGGCCGCGACATGGCACCAGAGCATGGCGTCAGATCGCTGCTCTCGACGAAGCGGAGCCTGCTGGCCGTCAGTCATGCGATGGAGCGCTCACTTGTCGTGGGGCGCGAAGCGATGGAGCAGAACCATCCGCAGCTCGTTGTTGCGCTGTTTCAACGCCCCGAATACTTTGAAGCGGAGCGCGCGAGGTACGAACGCATGGCTCAGGATGGCTGTCTGTGCATCGTGGGCTTCGCCGGCACTCCCACTGCGCCTTCGCCAGGCATTGCTCAAGTCGGACTCACTCTGGATGACTCGCTGGCTCAAGAGTGGGCGCTCATTGTCATCGACAGTGCGTTCGGCATCAGTCTTGTCGCCAACGACGCCAATGAGCTGGCTGAAGGTGGGCTGACTCTCGAGGGTGCTCGGCTCTTTCATTCGCGGTGGTCCTTCAGNNNCGATGGCTGCGGTGGTGTTCGCAGAGTCTGCGGCCCCCACTCTCGCGGAGCGGCGTCTTGCCGCAGTAGCCGAGCAGATGGTCACCAGCATCGAGGCCGAGCACTTGCGCTCAGATCGACTGAGCGAGCAACTGCGGCGCGAGCGCCTGCTGTCTGAGTCCGACCACCTCACCGGCCTGCACAACCGGCGCTACCTCGAGCGATTTCTGGATTCGCCGGTAAAGGATTCTCCGATGAAGGTGACCGCATTGCTGGTCGATCTTGATGGACTGAAGAGCATCAACGACAACAGCGGGCACCTGGCCGGAGATGCAGCGCTCACTGCTGTTGCTTCCGCGCTGCGGGAAGTCACCCGACCACAGGATGTGGTGGTTCGTCTCGGTGGAGATGAATTTCTCGTAGTGCTGCCTGGCCTGGACGCCCAAGGCGGGGTGAAAGTCGGCGAGCGCATCGTTCAGCACTTGGCCGCGACCGAACTGCCGGTTCCTTGGCAGGCGGTGCCGGTGAGCGCATCGGTCGGCGTGGCTGTGGCGAGCCCGAATCGCATTCCACTGGATCAACTCGATGAAGCGCTGTACGCGGTGAAGCGTTCCGGGAAAGGTCGCGTCTTTCTGTTCGACGATGCGGCCGCCTGATCTGCGTGCCTTGACAGGCACGCCTTTTGCGAATTAAATACAACCAAATGGTTGTAGATCAGATGAGCGATCACGAAGTTGATCGACTCTTCCATGCATTGGCCGATGCCACCCGTCGGGACATCGTCCGTCGGGTCATGCACGGGGACTGCTCAATATCTGAACTCGCTCGCAGTTATGCGATGAGCATGACAGCGGTGCAGAAGCATGTGATCGTCCTGGAAGGGGCGGGGCTGGTCGCCAAGTACAAGCAAGGTCGTGAGCAGCGCGTGGTCGGCAGTCTGGATGCCGTGCACCGGGCGCAGCATCTGCTTGAAGGTTTTGAGCAAGTCTGGCGAGAGCGATTCGACCGTATGGGCGAGTTGCTCTCCGAACCCACACCAGGAGGATGAAATGACCGTCACGAACGTGCTCAGAGATCCATCGAATTGCTCGATGACGGTCACTGCCGAGTTCGACGCTCCAGTTGACCGCGTGTGGCAGCTCTGGGCTGATCCTCGTCAACTCGAACGCTGGTGGGGTCCGCCCACATATCCGGCGACCTGTCTTGAGCACAACCTCACGCCAGGCGGCATGGTCAAATACCTCATGACCAGCCCCGAAGGCGAGAAATCCCACGGGCTGTGGCGGGTGCTGGAAGTGGAGGCGCCCCGATTGCTCGTCGTTGAGGACGCCTTTGCTGACGACACGACGGAAATCATGGAAGGCATGCCGCTGACGATGATGCGCGTGGAACTGGCGGCACGCCCAGAAGGCGGCACACGCGTGTCGATTCACTCCACCTTCCCGTCGGTAGAGGCGATGGAGCAGCTCCTTGAGATGGGCATGGACGATGGCATGCGTGCGGCAATGGGCCAGATGGATGCCGTCCTGCTTGATTGAGCGGGAAAAAACTTCACCTAGCGTTACCGTGTCCCCCATGGGGCTGTCAGCTACTCGAAAAGGCGTGGCGCCAGAGATCTACGAGGCGGCTGACCGACGAGTGCTCGGCATGCCTGGACCGGTCTGGACGATGGCGATTTGGTTGGCGGCCTCAGCAGGCGTCATCGGCATCTCGCTGCTCTTCCCAACGCCGGCAGATGACGTTGCGCTGCGTGTCGCTGCCATGCTCTACGGATTCGGCGTAGTGGTCGCATTGCTGTTGATGCGCGGTCGCACCCCAATGATCTTCATCCACGTGCAACTCGTGATGTACATCTTCTTGCTGCTGCGCATCAGCGACATGGCTGGTTCACCTGAGGGTGCGGTGACCTCCGCGATGAATCTCATTGTGCTGGCCGTCTACCTCGGTTGGTGGATCCCGCGCGTTGCCTCGATCATCTACATCGCTTCGGCCAATCTAGGGCTCTTGATTGTCTTCGGGCGCAGTGATTGGCTCCCGGATCTGCTCATCTCCTGGCTTGCAATTGCCGGTCTGTCCGTTGGACTCGTGCTTGCATTCGGGGCGCTCGTGTGGAACATGAAGGTGCAGTTGGTGACTGATCCACTCACCGTGCTGCTCAATCGCCAAGGGCTTGGAGCTCTCATCGAGCGTCGGTCGCACGCCGTCAGCGATCATGTTCCGCGTGCGCTCATCGCCCTGGATCTCGACCACTTCAAGATCATCAATGATCGCGATGGTCACCTCGCGGGGGATCGGACTCTCGCCGAGTTCGGTGCAGCGCTGAGCAAGGAGCTGCGGCCTCAGGACATCGCGTTTCGAGTCGGAGGCGATGAATTCGTGGTGATCCTCCCGAACACGACCACTGCTGATGCTGATGCTGTGGCGCAGCGGTTGCGAAAGGCGATCAAGATCGATTGGTCCTATGGAGTCACTGAGTGGCTGCCCGAAGAAGATTTCGGTACTGCGTCCGTGCGTGCCGATATGGCGCTGTACGCCGACAAGGCAGAGCGTGAGCGCAATTCGCCGTAGTGGTCTGCAATCCATGTGGCTGGCAGCATTCCTGACGCTTGTCGCGACACAATGCATTCATGAGTGAGCAAGTCGCGCGCACCGCAATCGCTTTGGCACTGCTCCTCATCGCTGCGCTTGCTGTGATGACTGTTGGCGGCCTCACCTATCGACGCGAACTCGTCGTGGCCTCATTGCGCGCGCTGGTGCAATTGACTGTCGTCGCTCTTGTCATCGCATGGATCTTCAATCACTCTGAAGGCGCATTCCTGTATCTGGGACTCATGCTCCTGGCCGCCTCGTACACATCGAATCGACGGATCCGCGGTGACCGTCGCGATTGGCGCTGGGTGCTGATCGCGATCTTCGCTGGCGTGGCAGCTACGACTTCGATTGTCGCGGTGACGGGGGCTATTGCATTCAGCCCGCAAGCGCTCCTCCCATTCACTGCGCAGATGATCGGTGGCGCCATGACGGCGGCCTCGCTGGCGGGTGTGCGCCTGCGGAGCGATGTCCTCAGCCACTTTCCGCAGTTTGAGGGCTATGTCGCGCTTGGTGCCAGTTATCGCCAGGCTGGACGGGAGTTCGCAAAGCATGCCGCGGAGCAGTCCCTGTTCACCTCACTGGATCAAACCAAGAGTGCGGGCCTTGTGACCTTGCCCGGTGCCTTTGTCGGCCTGCTGCTCGGAGGGGCTACCCCGCTGCTGGCCGTGCAGATCCAATTGCTTGTGCTGATTGGTCTCCTGCTCGCACAGAGCATCACGAGCGTGATCACTACACAGATGATCAGCCCCATTCAGATCGTGGCCAAAGCCCCACGTCGTGCCGTGCTGTCGCGATGAGTCTGTGATGAGTGCGGAGCAAGGCAAGCCAACAGGATTCCAACTCGAACGGGTCAACATCTACTACGGTGCGGATCTGGC
>DNXA01000100.1 GCA_003506065.1 Actinomycetota bacterium | reverse complement strand
TGGGAGCGATGAACCACACCACTTCGTCGACACATTCGGCTTCCAGGAACGCCGCTGCCAGGGTCGGGCCGCCCTCAAGCAGCACCTGCTGGACCCCGGCAGCCAACAGCATTTCCAGCGCGCGCTGCGGGTCCGACTCCTGGATCAGCAGGGTTGGCGCAGCATCGTCAAGCACCCGCAGCGCTTCCGGGAGTTCGCGCTGACCCATCACCACACGCAGGGGCTGCGCATCAACAGCGAACTCACGCACGGTGAGTTGGGGATCGTCCGTGAGCGCAGTGGCGGTGCCCACGAGCACCGCGTCACTTTGCGAGCGGAGTTCATGGGTGATGAATCGAGCAGCAGCCCCGGAGATGGGGGTCCGACCACCGCTGCCATCGGAGACTCGGGCATCAAGGGTGTGAGCCAGCTTCAATACGACATATGGCCGGCCAGTGAGCTGCACATGAGTCCACGCGGTGTTGATGCGCGCAGCTGCCTCAAGCTCAAGTCCTTCAATGACCTCGACGCCTGCATCCTTCAGGACTGCCGCGCCGCCGGAGGCTTCGCTCGTTGGATCCTTCTGGGCATACACCACGCGCGCAATGCCCGCTGCGATCAGCGCTTCAGTGCACGGGCCGGTACGACCTGTATGACTGCAGGGCTCAAGGGTGACCACTGCAGTGGCACCTTTTGCACCTTCTCCCGCGATTGCCAGTGCCTCGACCTCAGCATGCGCCGTTCCAGCACCGTGATGAAATCCCGCACCGAGTTCGATTCCGAACTCGTCAATGATGACGCAGCCCACTCTCGGATTTGTGCTGCGTGGACCTTGGTATGCCAGTGAAATCGCTCGCTGCATCGCCAGATCCGCGACCTCTTGGTTCAGTGGTTGCATGCTGCCTGCGCGATGTCACGCAGTTGTGCGACCACTGCCCCAGGATCCTGTGCCCGATAGACCGCTGATCCTGCGACAAAGACGTTGGCACCGGCTTCAGCGCACCGACCAATGGTGTCGGCGTCCACTCCCCCATCGACCTGCACCCAGATATCGGTTCCCGTGCGTTGAGCAAATTCACGAGCACGGACAATTTTGGGGAGCATGGAGTCCATGAAGGACTGCCCACCGAACCCCGGCTCGACAGTCATCACCAGGATCATGTCCAACTCGGGGAGCAGATCCTCAAGGACGGCAATATCAGTACCGGGCTTGACCGCCGCGCTGGCTCTGGCGCCCGCAGCGCGGATGTCGCGGCAGATCTGGCGAGGATTGGCGGCTGCCTCAACATGGAAGGTCACGCTGCCAGCGCCAGCTTCTGCATACGCAGGTGCCCAACGGTCCGGATCGTTGATCATCAGGTGGCAGTCGGCCGGAAGAGAGGTGCTGCGCATGAGGGACTCCACGACGGGAAGACCGAAAGTGAGGTTGGGGACGAAGTGGTTGTCCATCACATCCAAGTGGATCCAGTCGGCCGTGGCCTCCACCCGCGCAACCTCTTGAGCCAATCGCGAAAGATCCGAGTTCAACACGCTCGGCGAAATCAGCAGGCCCACCGCTCCAGACTAGTAGCAGCGCTAAGGCCCTAGATCGGGCGCTGGAGCAGAGCCAAGAACATCGCGTCGGTGCCATGGCGATGCGGCCACAATTGCACAAAGGATCCGCGCGCGGCATCGGTCACCTCGGGCAGGAAGCTTGGTGCGTCCAGAAGCTGCAGTTCCGGATGCTGCTTGCGGATGTCGCTGATGACCAACTCCGTCTCTGCAAAGTGCGGTGAGCACGTGACATAGGCGATCACCCCGCCGGGTGCAACGGCTGCAATCGCCGTGTTCAACAGCGCTCGCTGCAATGGCGCAAGCTCTGCGACATCGCTGAGCTTGCGCCGCCAACGCGACTCCGGCCTTCGGCGCAAGGCGCCCAGTCCACTGCATGGGACATCGACAAGCACCCGATCGAACTGTCCCTGCCATGGTTGCTCAACAGCATTGGCCACGAGCACCTCCGCATTGCTGTCCTCACCAAGAGATTGGCGCACGAGCTGGGCACGATGCGGGTGTGGTTCCACGGCCACCAACTGTGCACCCTGCACAAAGGCGATCGATTCCAGGAGTGCGGCCTTGCCACCTGGACCGGCGCACATATCAAGCCATCGGCCTTCAGCACTGAGGATCGGCGCGCGCGTCAGGGCGAGAGTGACCAGCTGACTGCCCTCGTCCTGGACTCCCACTTCTCCGCTACGGATCTGAGGGATTGACTCAGGCGTGCCTTCCACAAGGGTGCCGGCGACAGGTGACCAACGCCCCGGCTCAACACCTGGGATCTGCAGGAGGTCGGCCACGGGCAGTCGCCTGGTCACAAGGGAAGGACGAGCTGGGGTGTTGTCGGCCTGAAGCAGATCACTGACTTCAGTCTTGCGGTCGCCAAGGGCCTGAGAGAAGGCGCGCACGATCCACAGCGGATGCGACCATCGGATCGCCAACTCCTTCTCTGTACTTCCGGCGACGCCGAGTTCGATGGCCCACTCATCTGAGGTTCGCGCCGACACCTTGCGCAGCACCGCGTTGACGAAGCCGGCTCGAGAGGCAGCACCGCTGACGGCTCCAGCTGCTCTGGCCAGATTGCAGGTGGAATCAACTGCCGCATGCGTGGGCACGCGCATCATGAGGAGTTGATGGGTGCCGAGGCGAAGCAGGTCCTTCATGCCCGCATCAACCTGCTCCCAGGGGCGCGTGACACACGTGGCCAGGATCGCGTCATACCAACCCTGCCAACGCAAGGTGCCGTATCCCAGTTCAGTGGCAAAGCCGGCATCGCGCCCATCGAGCCGACGCTCACGCAGAATGCCAGGCAGAGCCAGATTCGCGTAGGCATCATCAACGCGGACAGTGCGCAACAGCTCCAAGGCGGACTCGCGCGAGGGATCACCACTCATTGGAAGGACATTCCGTGAAGTTGGACCCCGCGTGCCCAGTCCAGAGCATTCATCAGCTTGCGGCCGGCCGGCTGCACCTGATCTAGGCAGGCAGCTTGCGTGGCAGTGCCCACCCAGATCGCGGCCTTGGTCACAAGAATCTCTCCGGGAGCCAGCTCAGGTGACGGCTCAGGATCGCGCAACTTCACGGGCGACAGCTTCACCCGGTCAGCATCCAGCATGGTCCATGCCCCTGGGTCTGGAGTGGTCGCTCGAATCCTGCGATCCACGCCTACCCACGGATCAGTCCAACGAACCCGCGCATCCTCGCTCGTCAGTTTCGGTGCCAGTGTGACTCCCGAATCCGGCTGGTCAACCGGTGAGAGTTCGCCGGACTCGATGCCATCCAAGGTGGCCACGAGCAAGGAACTTCCGTACTTGGCAAGACGATCAAGCAATGCTCCGGCGGTGTCCGATGGCAGCACCCGTTCGGTGAATGAGCCGAATACCGGTCCATCATCCAGACCCGGGCCGATGAGGAAGGTGCTCGCACCGGTGACCTCATCGCCATGCATGAGCGACCACTGCACGGGGGCGGCCCCGCGCCAGGCCGGGAGCAAGGAGAAGTGCAGATTGATCCATCCGAAAGGTGCGACACCAAGAAGATCTGCGGGGACGAGATTGCCGTAGGCAACCACTGGGATGCATTCAGGGGCCCAATCCGCAAGCACGCTCTGGAACTCAGGATCCTTCAGGGACTTCGGGGTCAACACGGCGATTCCCCGCTCATCGGCCAACTGGCCAACAGCGCTTCGTTGCACGCTTCGGCCTCTGCCTGCTGGCGCATCGGCGCGAGTGATGACTCCCACGACCTCGTGGTGTGTTGCAAGAAGTGCCTCAAGAGCAACTGCAGAGACCTGCGGGGTACCAGCAAAGACAAGGCGCAAGATTTACAGCCACTTCGCGTTGATGGGATGCGGGCTGAGCTGAACTGGCGGCGCTTGCCCAAACCATTCGGACTCGCGAATCTCCTTCATGGCTGCCTTGCGCAGGCTTTCGTCCAGTCGATCGATGAACAAGATCCCGTCGAGGTGGTCGGTTTCGTGCTGGACCGCGCGCGCAAGCAGTTCGCTGCCCTCCACCACGATCGGCTCCCCGTGCATGTTCATCCCTTTTGCCACAACGCGCATTGCCCGCTTGGTATCAAAGGACAGCCCAGGAAGTGACAGGCAGCCTTCGTCACCCTCCTGCAACTCCTCTGACAGGTCCAGATCGGGATTGATCAGATGCCCCAACTCGTCATCGACCCAGTAGGTGAATACGCGAAGTGAAACTCCGATTTGGGGTGCGGCCAATCCGGCACCGGGCGCATCCATCATCGTCTCGGTCAGATCCTTCACGAGTTTGCGCAATTCACGATCGAATGTGACAACCGGAGCGGCTGGGACACGCAATACAGGGTCGCCAAAGAGGCGGATTTCCTGAATGGACATGGGGGAAGTCTAGGCAGCCGGTCAGCGGTGCTGCTCTAGCCCTCAATTATGACGGGAACGATCATCGGCCGACGCTTGTGATTGGTGTTGACCCACTTGCCGACCTGACGACGAACCCGCTGCTGGAGCTCGTGCACATCGGTCACGCCACCGACCAGTGCTTCCTCGAGCACAGTGCGAACCTGATCCACGGCAACCCCGAAGGACTCATCCTTCAAGCCGAGCCCCCGAGCGTGGATCTCCGGACCGGCGACCACCTTGGATTCAATGAGATCAACCGCGGCGAAGATGGTGATGAACCCCTCCTCGCCGAGCACACGTCGATCCTTCAGCAGGTTCTCCGTGACGTTGCCAACGCTGGACCCATCCACGTAGACAAAACCAACAGGCACGTATCCCACGATCGACGCCTTGCCATCAACGAGATCCACAACGACGCCATCGTCAGCGAGGACAACCCGCTCAGGATCGATACCGACACTGACAGCCAACTGCTTGTTGGCACGCAGGTGTCGCCACTCACCATGGACGGGCATCACATTCTTTGGCTTGACCGCGTTGTACAGGTAGCGCAGCTCGCCCGCCGCTGCGTGCCCCGACACATGCACGAGGGCATTGCCCTTGTGGACCACGGTTGCGCCCAATTTCGACAGGCCATTGACCACGCGATTGACGGAGTTCTCATTTCCAGGAATGAGTGAGGACGCCAGCACGATGGTGTCCTGTGGGCCAACACTGATCGGGTGATCACGATTGGCGATGCGTGACAGAACGGCCATCGGCTCGCCCTGGGAACCGGTGCAGATCAACACCGTTTCGTCATCAGGCAGACCAGTGAGCTCGTCAACGGTGACCATCAGGCCACCGGGAACCTTGAGGATGCCGAGATCTCGAGCCACGCCCATGTTTCGCACCATCGATCGACCCACGAGCGCGACCCGCCGCCCGTGCAAGGCAGCCATGTCGATGATCTGCTGGATGCGATGGACGTGGCTGGCAAAGGACGCCACGATGATGCGCCCGTCAGCTCGCAGGAACACACTGTCGAGCACTGGCTCGATATCGCGTTCACTTGCCACAAATCCCGGCACCTCGGCATTGGTGCTGTCGACCATCAACAAGTCGACGCCCTCATCGCCAATGCGGGCAAAGCCATTCAGATCCGTGATGCGTCCATCAAGAGGCACTTGATCCATCTTGAAATCACCGGTGTGCAGGATGGTGCCGCCGGGTGTGCGAATGGCCAGGGCCAAGGCATCGGGAATCGAGTGGTTGACGGCAAGGAACTCCAGGCCGAAGTTGCCGATCTGCAGGGTCTGGCCCTCACTGATCAGATTGACCGTGCCGGCGATGCGGTGCTCGCGCAGCTTGCCTTCAAGCAATGCGAGGGTGAATCGCGAGCCGTAGATGGGGATGTCCTGACGCAGGCGGAGCAGGTACGGCAATGCGCCGATGTGGTCCTCATGTCCGTGGGTGAGCACGACAGCCTCGACATCGGCCATCCGATCAGCGATCGGGCTGAAATCGGGGAGAATGAGATCAACACCGGGTTGGGAATCCTCGGGGAAGAGCACCCCACAGTCCAAAATCAACAGGCGACCGTCGAATTCGAAGACGGTCATATTGCGACCGATCTCACCGAGCCCGCCCAGGGCGAAAATCCGGACGGCCCCATGTGCAAGCGGTGGCGGGGGCGGCAACTCGCTATGCGTCATGCAGAGAATCCGGCGACGCTGCCGGCAGCGAGATCGCTGCACAACTGCATGCGTTCCTGGTCCGTTGCATCGAGCAGGGGCAGACGCACAGGCCCCGAAGGAAGCCCAAGATGGGCGAGAGCGGCTTTGATGGTGACAACTCCTTGAGCGCGAAATACGCCGGTGTAGACGGGAAGAAGGGATGTGTTGATCTTGCGAGCCAGTTCGAGATCTCCCTCGCGGACGGCCTGGGCCATCTCGGAGAGTCGGTCGCCGACCAGATGGCCCACGACCGAGATCATTCCGACAGCGCCCAGGCAGAGCAGCGGGAGATTGAGCGCATCATCGCCCGAGTACCACGCCAGGTCGGTGCGGGCCATGACCCACTGTGCGGCTTCAAGATCGCCCTTGGCGTCCTTGTTGGCAATGATCCGAGGGTGCTCTGCGATCCGCACGAAGGTATCGGTCTCGATCGCGGTGCCGGTTCTCTTGGGAATGTCGTAGGTGATCATCGGCAGATCGGTGGCATCAGCGATGGCATGGAAATGCGCGAGCAGACCCGCCTGCGAAGGGCGGTTGTAATAGGGGGTGACGGCCATGACGGCGTGGGCGCCAACCGCAGCCGCAGCCCGCGCTGCACCGATCGAATGTGCAGTGTCGTTGGTGCCGACACCGGCAATGATCGTTGCTCGATCACCGACGGCTTGAACAACTGCCCGCAGTACCGCGACATCCTCTTCGTCGGTCTTGGTCGGCGATTCACCCGTTGTTCCGTTGATGACCAGGCCGTCGTGACCCAGATTGTCGACAAGGTGGGCAGCGAGCTCCTGAGCGCCTTCAAGATCCAGGCTGCCGTCGTCACGGAACGGAGTGACCATGGCCGAAAGCGTGTACCCGAATGGTGCATCGGGAGTGGAATGGCCAGACATGAGTACGAGAGTACCGGTCTATGGGGAGACGCGACCGTTGGCCACGAAGGCTGCATGCGTCAGCGGCATGAGCCTGGACCACTCCTCCTCATACCTTTCGGCCACCATTTCGATCTCACGCTGGGGATAGGAGGGGAATGTCGAATCCTCAGCCTTGCGCCGCAGGGAGAGAAAATTCATCAGCGACCGGGCGTTCACGGTGACATACGCGCTGGAGAAGATCGAGACTGGCAGCACCATCCGGGCAACCTCGCGCGCGATCCCCGCCTGGAGCATCTCCTGATATGCCTCGTAGGACTGCGTGCATGACTCGCGCATTCGACTCTCGATGAGGGCGTGCTGCTCCGGGCTTCCATCGAGGAACTCATAGGCCCCCGTCTTGCCGATCTGCACCAGCTTGCGTTCGCGCGCAGGGATATAGAAGACCGGCTTCAACTCCCGGTAGCGCCCGGATTCCTCGTTGTAGCTGGCCATGCGGTGTCGCATGTGCTCACGCCATACGAAGATCGGCGCCTGTACGAAGAAGGTCATCGAGTTGTGCTCGAAGGG
>DNXA01000078.1 GCA_003506065.1 Actinomycetota bacterium | reverse complement strand
CCAATGCTGCATCAGTTAAGTGAAAGTGAGGCCCACCATGGATGACCTACTTGCCGAGTTGCGCACCTGGCTCAGTGATGCCCTGCCAAAGTGGAAGGCGAAGTGGAACGGGGATACCTCGTGGGACGCCCTATGCGATTGGCAGCGCATGTCGTCTGAGGGCAAGTGGGCCACCGCGGCCTGGCCGGTCGAGTTCGGCGGGCGTGGCCTGGGCACGATGGATGTGCTCGCCATCGAGGACGTGATGGCCTCGTACGGCGCTCCGCAGATCCCCGGCATGATCGGTCTGAAGAACGTGGCCCCCACGCTGATGAAGTTCGGCAACGAGGAGCAGCGTGCTTCCGTTCGCAACATTGGCAGCACCGATGAGGTGTGGTGCCAGGGCTTCAGCGAGCCGGGCGCCGGTTCCGACCTCGCCTCGCTGCGCACGCGNNGGCGACGAATTCGTCATCAACGGCCAGAAGATCTGGACCTCGAATGGCATGCATGCAACCCACATGCAGCTCCTGGCCCGCACCGATCCCGATGCTCCCAAGCACAAGGGCATCTCCGCCATGACTCTGCGGATGGACACCCCTGGTGTCGAGGTGCGCCCCATCAAGCAGATCAATGGCGGGGCCGAGTTCGCCGAAGTGTTCTTCACTGATGCGCGTGTGCCAGTCGCCAATCTGCTCGGACCCTTGCACGAGGGCTGGAATGTCACGATGACCTCTCTTGGTCACGAGCGTGCCGGTGTCGCCGTATTCGCTGGGCGTCTGGAGCAGCGCATCCGCACTCTTGTCGAAGACGTGACCAAGCAGGACACGAAGGTCTCGCCGATCGTCGCCGATGAGCTGAGTGAGTTCTATGTTGAAGCACGCGTCCTGGGGATGATGGGTCGTCAGATGCTGAACAAGATTGCTCAGGGTGGAACACCGGGTTCAGAGCAGTCGGTCATCAAAATGGTCTGGAGCGAACTCAGCCAACGCGTTGACACGGTGGTCATGGAAATGGCTGGCGTGGACGGTGTCACAGGTGAAAACGCTGACGCTGCGATGGGCTATCTCAGTGCGCGTTCGGCGACCATTGCCGCTGGCACTTCAGACATTGTCAAGAACATCATCGGTGACCGCGTTCTCGGTCTTCCCCGCGACTAATTGCACCAAGGAGAGGTTCGACCATGAAGAACGCAACGACAACTGAGGCCGAGCGCGCAGAGTTCCGCGCCAGCCTTCGCGACTTCCTCGCCAAGTCCTCGCCAGAGTCCCGGGTGCGCGCGGTGATTGACAGCGGCACAGGGCTGGACGAGAGCACCTGGAAGGGACTCGCGACAGATCTCGGCGTAGCAGGCCTGCTCATCCCCGAGGAATACGGAGGCCAGGGCATGGGCATGGCCGAGATGGCCGTGGCACTTGAGGAGGCCGCGCGCGCGCTCGCCTTCGTTCCGCTCCTGGCTTCCAGTGTGCTGTCGACCTTGGCCATCCAGCTCTCTGGTGATCAAGAGGCATTCAAGAAGTACCTGCCAGGTCTGGCCGATGGCAGCGAGATCATGGCCTTCGCCGGACTTGATGGAGCAGGGACGGTCACGGTCGCTCGCGATGAGACCTTCTGGGGCATCTATGGCACGAAGACCGCCGTGCTGAATGCAGGAATTGCCTCGCGATTCTTGGTTGTTGCGAGCACTCCTGATGGCACTGGGCTTTTCGTTGTCGAGGCAGGCGCCGGTGGCGTTGTGGTCAATCACCAGGACGCACTTGATCTCACCCGACCAACGGCGCTCGTCACATTTGAGGGCACTGAGGGCACCCGCATCGGCGGCGACTTCACCGACGCACTCAAGTCACTTCAATCCTTTGGCCGCATCGCGACCAGTGCCGAGCTGTTGGGCATGTCCGAGCGGCTCATGGAGATCTCCGTGGAGTACGCGAAGACACGTGAGCAGTTCGGCAAGCCGATTGGCGCCTTCCAGGCAATCAAGCACCGCTGCTCAGAGATGTTCGCGCATGTGGAATCCATGCGTGCTGCAGTTGGCAGTGCCGCGCTCGTAGACCCAGAAGACACTGCGGCTTTGCATGAGCAAGCGCTGGTAGTGAAGGCCTACTGCGCCCGCTTTGCTCCTTGGATCGCAGAGGCCACCATTCAGGTGCATGGCGGCATTGGCTTCACCTGGGAGCACGTCGCGCACTTGTACCTTCGCAGAGTCAAGACCGATGAAGTGCTCTTCGGCAATGCACTTGCCTGCCGCGATGAGCTTCAGCAGATGTTGGGGCTGACTGCATGAGCGAGGCGTACATCGTCGACATCATTCGCACCCCGATTGTTCGTGTGCGACGTGATGGCAGCAGCTACACCACCGTCCATCCCGCCGATTTGATGGCCATTCCATTGCGCGCGCTTGTCGAGCGCAATGGCTTTGACCCGGCGCTCGTCGATGACGTCATCGGTGGCTGCGTCACACAGATCGGTCGTCAAAGCAACAACATCACCCGCAGTGCGGTGTTGTCGGCCGGGTTCCCGCAGTCAGTGCCCGCAACGACGGTTGATCGACAGTGCGGTTCGTCGATGCAGTCGGTTGTGTTCGGCGCACAGGGCGTGCAGGCAGGCGCCTATGACCTCGTCATCGGTGCGGGTGTGGAATCAATGAGCACCACGGCCATGTTCAGCAACAAGAACGGTGAGGATCCTTTCGGACCAGCAGTGACGGCCCGATATGCCGGTGGCGGATTGGTCGAGCAGGGCATTTCTGCTGAACTCATCGCGGCTCGCTGGGGACTCTCGCGCGAGGCAATGGACGCCTACTCAGTGCAGTCGCACCAGCGTGCGGCCGCAGCCCAAGCTGCTGGGCTCCTGGCCAAGCAGATCGTGCCGGTCACCCTTGCCGATGGCACGGTGATTTCTGCTGACGACGGCATTCGCGCCGACAGTTCCGTTGAGACTCTGGCCGGCTTGAAGCCAGCCTTCGTCAACGACGAGGCCAAGCTGCGCTTCCCGGAGATTGAATGGTCGGTCACTGCCGGCAATGCCTCTCAGATCAGCGACGGCGCATCTGCAGTGCTGATCGTCAGCGAGCAGATGCTCAAGACTTTGGGCTTGAAGCCCCGGGCGCGCATTGTCGCGTCCTCGGTGCTCGGTGATGACCCAATCGAGATGCTGTCAGCCATCATTCCGGTGACCAAGAAGACCTTGGACAAGGCCGGTCTGCAGCTCTCGGACATTGACGCCTTCGAAGTCAATGAGGCCTTTGCGGCGCCAGCGTTGGCTTGGCTGAAGGACATTGGCGTCGACGGTGACAAGGTGAATCAGCATGGTGGAGCCATCGCCCTGGGCCATCCGCTGGGTGCTTCGGGCGGACGTCTGTTGGCCTCGCTGCTGACCACCTTGGAGGCCACCGGCGGGCGCTACGGATTCCAGACCATGTGCGAGGCCGGCGGTCAGGCGAACGGTCTGATCATCGAGCGTCTGTAGGCGCGTTTCCCTCATGTGAGGTGTCGCTCACTTTGGGGG
>DNXA01000188.1 GCA_003506065.1 Actinomycetota bacterium | reverse complement strand
CCCCCAAAGTGAGCGACACCTCACACGGGCAAATCCCGCCTACAGGCGCTCGATAATCACAGCGTTGGCCTGTCCGCCGGCCTCGCACATGGTCTGGAATCCATAGCGTCCGCCGGTAGCTTCCAAGGTGGTCAGCAACGAGGCCAGCAGGCGACCGCCGGAGGCGCCAAGCGGGTGACCCAGGGCAATGGCTCCACCGTGCTGATTGACCTTGTCCCCATCGGCGCCAACATCCTTCAGCCAGGCCAGGACTGGCGAGGCAAAGGCCTCGTTGACCTCGAAGGCGTCGATGTCCGACAACTGCAATCCAGCCTTGGACAAGATCATGTTGGTCACCGGGATGATGGCCGTCAGCATCACGAGTGGGTCATCGCCGATCACTGAAGACGCGACAATGCGTGCCCGCGGCTTCAAGCCCAAAGTCGTGAGCATCCGCTCACTGACGATGAGCACTGCAGACGCTCCGTCGCTGATCTGCGATGCATTGCCAGCAGTGACCGACCACTGGATCTCGGGGAAACGAAGCTTGGACTCGTCGTTGGCGAAGGCCGACTTCAATCCAGCCAGCGCCTCCAGGGTGCTCTCGGCACGGATGCCGTCGTCTGCTGAGATGACTGTGCCATCTGCGAGGGTGACCGGCACGATCTGCCTTGCGAGCAGGCCGGCGGCCTGTGCTGCGGCGGCCCGCTGATGGGACTGCACGGAGTAGGTATCCATCGCCTCTCGCGAGAGCCCCCAACGGGCTGCGATCAACTCAGCCGATATCCCCTGATCAATCAGTCCGCCGCCATAACGCGCCGCCACAGCTGGTCCGAAGGGATCCTCCCCATTCTTGTTGCTGAAAATGGTGGTGGTGCTCATCGATTCAACACCAGCACCGATGACGAGGTCATAGGCACCAGCCTGCACACCCTGGGCACCGAACACCACGGACTGCATTGAGGACCCGCACTGGCGATCAACAGTCGTGGCGGGAACCGTCTGGGGGAAGCCAGCAGAGAGCACTGCGCTGCGCATGATGTTGTTGCTCTGACGCCCGATCTGTGTGACGCAGCCGCCAATGACGTCGTCGATGAGAGCTGGGTCAAAACCATTGCGTTCAACGAGCGCGCGCAATGGCACTGCCATCAGGTCTGCAGGGTGCATCGAAGTGATGGCACTGCCGCCTTTGCGCATCTTGGCGATCGGGGTGCGAACGATGTCGACAATGTAGGCCTCACTCATGCCGTCAAGCCCAGAATCTCCTGAAGCTCATCACGGCAGGCAAGTGCATCGCCGAAGAGCACCTCGTCGGTCTTCACGCGGCGCAAGTACAGATGAGCGACATGCTCCCAAGTGTATCCGATGCCACCATGGACCTGAATGGTGGCTTCTGCGATCCAGGGAGCAAAGCGGGCGCAGTAGGCCTTCACCACGAGCGCTTGCTCGTGCAGGGCCGCGGTGTCTTCGGGATCAACCAAAGCAGCTGCTGCAACGGCAGCACGCATCGATTCAACATGCGCGAACATCTCAGAGCAACGGTGCTTGATGGCCTGGAAGGCCCCAATCGGCTTTCCGAACTGCTCACGAGTCTTTGCGTAGTCAACCGAGATCTCCATCAAGCGCTCTGAAATGCCCAGGAGCTCAGCACTCGTGGCAATGCGGCCCAAGGAAAGCAGCGACTTCAGGCCATCGGTGAAGTCACCGCCAACGCGTGTGCCTTCGGAGCCTTCAAAGGTGACAAGTGCTGTCGGACGGGTGAGGTCGAGGGCATCTTGCGCGTTGACAACCACGCCGCCTGCACTGCCATCAACAATGAACAGGCCGGTTCCATCCGGGGTGCTGGCAACAACGAGGAATCGCGAGGCGATGTTGGCGTTCAGAACCGCGGTCTTGGTGCCATAGATCCCCCAGAAGGTCTCATCGCGCGCCAACGTGGTGGTGCCTGCGCCATCAAGTCCGGCGAAGGCCATGATCTCGCTGCCGTCAGCCAAGCCCGGCAGGTACTTCTTGAAGGCTTCCTCATCACCTGAGAGCTGGATCGCCAAGGTTGACAGCACGCTGGAGGCCAGCAGTGGCACAACCGCCAGCGACCGCGCGGCCTCTTCAAGTGCTACAGCCATCTCCGGCATGCCCATGCCCTGACCGCCGTATTCCTCTGCAATCAGCAGGCCAGCGATTCCGAGATCCGCGGCCAGCCCCTTCCAGGTGCTCTCGTCAAGTCCGGTGCCGCTGTCAATGACAGAGCGCACGCGCGTCTCGGGAGAGGCGTTGCTCAAGTAGTCGCGCACACTGGCCCGGAACTCGGCGCGTTCTGCTTCGGTTGTCGTTGCGTTCTTCACTGTCGAACCTTTCCTTGATGCAATTAGTCGCGAGGAAGACCGAGAACGCGGTCACCGATGATGTTCTTGACGATGTCTGACGTGCCTGCGGCGATCGTCGCCGAGCGAGCACTCAAGTAGCCGAGAGCAGCGGCGTGGTTGTCGCCTGTGACGCCCTCAACGCCGGCCAGGCCCATGACGACCGTGTCGACCCGCTGGCTGAGTTCACTCCACACCATCTTGATCACCGACTGCTCAGAACTAGGGGTCCCACCCTGAGCGATCTTGTTGAGCATCTGTCGTGCCATGGCACCGAGTACGCGCGCCTCGACGTACATTTCGGCGAGTTCGTCGGCAACGACCGGCGAGATGCGCGTGTCGCCCTTGGCGACGTCCTCAATGAGTCCGCGGATGCGCTGCTCAAGGCGGCCAGCGAACACCGCAACACCTGCGCGTTCATGCCCAAGGGTGGTCATCGTGACCATCCAGCCCTCGTGCAAGGGCCCGAGCAGATTGGCAACCGGCACTCGAACATCCGTGAAGAAGACCTCCGCGAATTCTGCACCACCGTTGATCTGTTTGATTGGTCGAACCTCGACACCTGGAGTCTTCATCGACAAGGTGATGGCTGAGATGCCCTTGTGCTTGGGGGCATCAGGATTCGTGCGCGCGAGCAACTGCATATGGCTGGCGTGCATCCCATTGGATGTCCAGACCTTCTGTCCGTTGATGACGAACTCATCGCCTTCGAGGCGTCCGCTGGCGCGGACGTTGGCCAGATCCGAACCGGCGCCCGGCTCACTGAAGCCCTGACACCACACCTCGTCGGTGCTGCCAATGCGTACCACTGACTTGCGCTGCTCGTCGTTGCCGAACTTCATGAGCGTGGGTGCCACGTTCTTCAGGCCGATCATGCCCGGGATCTGGGGGGCCCCGGAGGCTGCCACCACGTCCTCAATTGCGAGAACGTCCATCGTTCCCAGGCCTCGGCCGCCGTATTCGACTGGCCAGCTGGCAGTGGCCCACTTGCCCTCAGCCATCATCCGTTGCCAATCGCACAGGGCATCCCACGAGGTATCCCCGTTCCACTTCGCCTTCCACTTGGGCAGGGCGTCACTAAGCCAGGTGCGCAACTCGGCGAGCAGGTCATCCATGGTGGGCCTCACTTTCACTTAACTGATGCAGCATTGGCGTAGCAGAACGAAGAAAACGCATGGCGTCATTGAGGTGCGTGCATCCAAGTTCACTTCGCAGATGGGCTCGTACTCCCTCATCAATCTGACTCACCGTTCGACCCTCAAGCAGCTCAACGTGCGAAGCCGCCAGCGGGCAATCTCCCATGGGAAGGGTACGCGGCTCAGCCTTGGCATCGCAGAGCAGTCCGGCTTGATCCAGGCGCGCGAGCACGACATATTCGTGCAAGGCACCTTCATCGTCGGCGGCGCGGTGGAGTGAATCGCGAAACCACATGTGCAAGTCGGTCGTGCCATCGTCATTGGCTCGCACGTCAAGCAGGCGACGCCGCTGCATCGACCCTGCAAGAAGCTCGTTCTCGGCATGCCAATCGTCAGGGCTGCCGATCAGCCCGCCAATCGGCGCTGCGTGGGGGAGGTCGCCAAGAATGCTCTCGCTCGAGGCCATCGCCGCCACTCCACCAGCCATCAATCCAGCACACGTGCCAACCTGCGGGGAGTTGGCGAGCATGCCCGGAATCTGTGGCTCAGACACGATGCGGCCATAGCCGGCGATATGCCGTAGGCCGGACAGATCATCCAGCAGGACGCCGACCAGCGAGGAGTCGTCGATCGGTGGTTCCATTCGCGACAACTGCGCCCGAAATCCTGCTCCCATGGACTTGCCGCGCAGCGCTTCGGTGAGTGAGCGACTTCCGTGTTCGTCGGTGATCTCGATGGATTCCAGGTTGCCCACCTGATCGACCTGAGCAGTCAGCCTCCCCGTACGCCAGCTCAAGAGCGCTCCATCGGGGCCGAATGCCACATCGCGTGCCAGCCCGTCAACAGCGAAGCCGGCCCAATGAGCACCGGGAATGGCACTGAGAGTTGCCGTGCGGCGAATGGAGTTGGGCTCAACTGGCCACAGGCGCTCAACCGGCGCAGTAATACCACGGGCAAGCGGTAGTCCTACTGGATTGGTCACCGTGGTCCTGTCCATGTGAAAGCGCCTGATGGTTGCTTCAGGCGCTGTTTAACGTAGCAGTTGGTCCAGTCCGATATCAGACAATTCATGAGCTGGGTGCGCTCACTCGCGTGTATCGCGGCAGCACCAATCCCACCAGCACTGCAAGGCCGATGAGCGAGCAGACGGCCCCCGCGCCGAACACTGCACGGTAGCCGCCAAATGCTGCAGCAAGGCCGACGACCAGTCCGCCGATGCCTTGCGCGATATCGAAGAACATCGTGAAGGTTGAGATGGCTGAGGGCCGGGTGCGGTCATCGACATTGCTGAGCACCAGCGCCATCAGGCCCGGATACTGCAATGCAATGCCGACGGCGAGCGGAATCATCGCCAGATACAGGCCCTGCCAGCCGGGAGTGATAGCCATGATGCTCAGTCCAATGACGATCGACACCGTGGCCGAGATTCCAGTCACTCGAGGTCCGACACGATCAGGCAGGCGGCGCCCGAACAGTCGAACCGACAGCACGATTGCCGAGTAGAAGAAGAACAGCCATTGCACCTGGTAGTAGCCCAGAGCTGGCGCGTAGAGCGGAAGGAAGGCGTTCATTCCCACCATCCCGACAATGCCCAGGGCCAGCACCACTCCAGGCAGGATCGCAGGGAGATAGAAACTCGGTGGCTTGTTCTCGCCCGCGAGCAGACTCGGGTCGGTGATGCGGATATCAGAGGCGCGAAGAGTCAAGACCGGCAAAGCACCCAGGAAGGCTATCACGCCGGCTGTAGCGAATGCGGCTTGGTAGCCGGCCGCGTTGTACCCGAGCTGACCGACAACTGGTCCGATGGCCAGCCCAATGTATGGGGCGATCGAGAAGACACTCGCTGCCTCGGCACGACGGAACTCACTGACCCATGCCATCACCGAGGACAGCATCGCGACCATCATCGCCGCCTGCGCCGCACCAAGCAGCAGTCGAAGAACGATCAGCATCGACACATTCGGGGCCAGGGGCATCAGGGCCGTGCTGAGCGCTCCCAGTGAGGCTCCGCTCAGAATGACCGGAACTGCCCCGTACCTATTGATGCGCGGGGTGATCCAGGGTCGGACGAGGATTGCGGAAACTGCCTGGACNNTGCGACCATCATCGCTGCCTGAGCCGCGCCCAGTAGCAGCCGAAGCACAATGAGCATCGCCACGTTCGGAGAGATCGGCATCAGCGCAATGCTCAATGCTCCCAGCGACGCGCCACCAAGGATGACTGGCACCGCGCCATACCTGTTGATCCGAGGAGTGATCCAGGGCCGCACAAGAATCGCAGAGACTGCCTGCACCGCCACGACAAGTCCGATTTCTACATTGCTGCCACCGAGCTCTTGGTGCACGAACACCGGCAGGATCGGCAGGGTCATGCCAACACCCATGAAGAACGCAAAGCCCGCAACCAGAATCAGGAAGAACTTCAATGTGACGAGCGGTTCTACCTGCTTGGCTGCAGCCGAACGCGTGCGGATGCGCACAGTCATACTCCCAATTCAGGGTTCAGGCGGTCACGGTGGTGCGGGCTTCTTTGCCGGCCTCGTATCTGGGGATCACGATAGCGAGAAGGATCATCAAGCCGATGAAGGCTGCGACTGCGGAGGCCGCGAAGACAGAGCGGTACCCGCCGATCGCTGCAACAACACCAACGACCAATCCGCCAAAGCCCTGGGAAAGGTCAAAGAAGAGGGTGAACGTGGAGATCGCGACCGGGCGATCGCGCTCAGAGATCCCATCAAGAGTCAAGGAGAGCAGACCCGGGTACTGCAGGGCCTGACCAATGGCGAACGGAACGATCGCGAGGTAGGCCCAGTACGGGCCCATGGTGGTGGCAAGTCCGGCCATGCCGATGATCAATGCAGTTGTGGCGAAGATGCCGGTCTTCTTCGGCCCCATGCGATCAGGAAGGCGACTGCCGAGGGTGCGCATGAGCAGC
>DNXA01000233.1:1932-5380 GCA_003506065.1 Actinomycetota bacterium | reverse complement strand
CCTCATCCGCGGTGGCCGGAATCAACAAGGCCGTCGTGCGACCGCGATCAGTGACGCGAATCGTTTCGCCTTGGGAGGCGCGCCTCACATAGTGGGAAAGATGCGCCTTGAGCTCTCTTATGCCGACATCCATGTGACTACATTATGTGGTCATAGCTGACTGGGCAACTAGGACCGCGCCTGACTTGCGGATAGCCAGCGGGAACAGCGTATTTGTACGTTTCAGTCATCTCAGCTACTATCGGATGATGAGTGAGATGACGGTGTCGGATGCTCGATCGCGGTTGGCGGACGTTGTCGACCAGGCGCGCGTAGAGCACGAGCCAGTGTTTCTGACACGGCGAGGTCGACGGGTTGCCGCGGTGATCGATGCCGATCAGCTCCAGAGTCTGATCGAATCGGCCGAAGACCTGGCTGATCTGCGTGCCGTGGGTGCGGTGCGTGCGGAGATGGCCGCGACCGGACTAGATCCCATTCCATGGGAGCAGGTCAAGGTCGATCTTGGACTCGCGTGACATACCGGATCCAGATCACGCCAGCGGCAGCACGTCAACTGCGTCGGCTTGATCCTCAGGCTCGCCGTCGTGTCCAAGCGGCCATCGAGTTGTTGGCCACCGACCCACGACCGGCCGCTGCAACCAGACTGGTGGGCGGTGAAGGCGAGTGGCGCGTGCGCACCGGCGACTACCGAGTCGTGTACGAGATCCAAGATGCGGTGCTGTTGGTTCTGGTCATTGCTGTTGGGCGCGGGCGGGACGCGTATCGAAGCCTTCCCTAGCGCCAAGTGCAGAAGCTAGGCGGCCGGGTTCGGTGGTGAACTGAGTTCGTATACGCGCACAGCGTCGATGACTGGCACTCCCGACACAAGAGCAAGTGCGGCATCCATGCTGACTGCCTCGATGATGCAGTAGCCAGTGATCGGGCTCGCGTCATCGCCGAGTTCATGCGCCCCATCGGAAGTCAGGATCGCTTCTGACGTGAAGTTGCTGCCGCCATCAACGAGCGCAGCACCCAGTGAACCAAACCAGGCACCCCAAGCGTGCATCACTTCAGGCGTGGGAGTCTCAAAGCCAAAGTGCAAAACCATGAAGCGACTCATTGGATTTCTTCAGCTACAGCTTGCGAAGCACGGTGACGACCTTGCCCATGATCGTGGCGTGATCACCAAGAATCGGAGCGTACGCAGGGTTGTGCGGCATCAGCCACACGTGGCCATCGCTGCGCTTGAGAGTCTTCACGGTTGCCTCGTCATCCAGCAGTGCGGCAACGATCTCGCCGTTCTCGGCTGTGTTCTGGGTTCGGACAACCACCCAGTCGCCATCACAGATGGCCGCATCGATCATCGAATCGCCACTGACCTTCAGCATGAACAGTTCGCCCTCGCCCACCAGATCACGGGGGAGCGGGAAGACGGCCTCGACCTCTTGCTCGGCCAGGATTGGGCCACCGGCAGCGATGCGACCGACCAGCGGCACAAGTGCTGCGCCGGCGCGAACGGACTCAGATGCGTCGAACCCTTCGGTGTTCTCAACAACGCGCAGGCGGGCAGGAGAAGAGAAGGACTCGCCAATGGCGGGCAGCTCGGTGTTGGGGTCAGCGACCACCATGGCCCGCGGCCGGTTGGGGTCGCGGCGCAGGTAGCCCAGCTTCTCAAGGCTCTTGAGCTGATAGGCCACCGAGCTGGGAGACGTGAGGCCGACGCTCTCGCCGATCTCGCGCACGCTTGGGGGATAGCCACGGTCATCGACCGAATCGCGGATCATCGTCAGGATCTGACGCTGCCGCGTGGTCAGGCCCGCTTCATCTGCTGGGCCATCGGGCAGTTCCACAAGCTCGCTCATTGATCCTCCATCTGCGTATACCTCGGCCGAACCGTGTAATTAGTGCTCAGAACCGCGGGTGTCAGACCCTCGCGACACAGTTCACGTTAGCCGGACGACACGCCAAAATCAAACACATGTTCGAAAGAACTGGACGTGTCGCCGGGAAACATGCTACAAATCGCACAAGCGTTCGATCGAACACCTGTTCGAGAGAGTGTTCTTCCCCGAAGAGAAAGGCACGACCATGGCGATCGCAATCCCGCTAGCCCCTGTTGGTCCTCGCACCACAAGTGCAGCCCGACCGGTTCGTTCCGCAGTTCGCACCACACCTCGTGCGCACTCTGCTCGCCCAATGCGTTCGTCAAAGCCGCAGCAGGTTTCGCACCTGACCCGCCGTGGCCGAGTGGTCGTCCTCTTCGGGGGAGTCATCGCGCTATTCAGCGCCATGCTCATGTTCGGCTCATTTGCCAACGCGACTTTGACCAACCAAGGCCCAGCGACCCAAATCGTTGTGGTGCAGCCTGGTGAATCACTCTGGTCGATCGCTCAGACCGTCGCGCCAGGTGCTGATCCTCGCGAGACCGTCAGTCGCATCCGTGACCTCAATGGCATGACCTCAGCTGTGGTCATCAAGGGTCAATCGCTGATCGTTCCGGCCAGCAACTGATTCACTCTTAACAAAGCGAACGACAACTCAATAGAGGTTGCGCAAACCCTCGAAGGCCCAGAACTTACTTCGCAAGCAATTGTGAAATGCGTTGCGGTGAAAGGCCGATCAAGGCCCCAGCATCGCGAGTGCTGAAGCCCTGCTCATGCAAAAGCTCGACTGCTGACTTGGTCTTGCTTGTTGCCTGAAGTTGGGCATCTTGGGCAGTGCGACTTGCTGCTTTGGCCTGCTCGATCAATGCTTGGAGTTGAGGATCGATTTCGAACGAGACAGTGACGTCAAAGGAATCTGGCGACACCTGAAGCCCGAGAGCGATCGCATCACGGGCCATATATTCGATTCGGTCGATTCGTTTGNNGATCGTTGAATCGAGAACACCATGCACCGTTATCGCCCACCATCCTTGGAAATGAACTGCGCTGGCATTGAAGTTCTGCCTCATTGATTCAGCTCCTTCAGGTAGGCGGTGCATTTCTTCAGTTCCCCTCGAGCAGTGAGTTCATTTGTCTCCGCATGTCTGGGGATCCAAACCGCGCGCTCATGGAGGTAATAGAGGTCGTGCTCGCCTCCGTGACGCGCGAATTGGAATGTGACTCCAGATTCGCGGGCAAGCAAAACGAGTTGCTTCAAGAGTTCGCGTCGTTTCACAGGCCGTGTCTAGGGTACTCGACACCATCAGGCAAGGCCACTAGGCATTTCCGTGGAAGGGATCTCTCAAGTCAGGGAACCTGTGCAAGGTTCTGATAGTTCCAGTGGGCGACTAGTGGCGAATACCCAGCGCGGACCTGAGCCCGAGGCCGATCGCCAGCATTGCTTGAGGGCTCATCGCACCGAGATCACGTCGAACTTCATCTTCATATAACTCAACGATGTCATCGCAAAGAGCCCGTCCTGTAAAGGGTTCTTGACTCGACAACTCAATAATGGATGCAAGTTGAGGTTTGGCACTGGTCGTCAG